>ONYB01000137.1 GCA_900321895.1 uncultured Brachyspira sp. | reverse complement strand
TAATGCTGCGGCAAGACGGGTTTTACCTGTTCCCGGAGGACCATACATTAATGCCCCGTGGCTAAGCATTGTATCTTTGAAAGCTTCCGGATATTTTATCGGATATAAGATTTGTTTTTTTAACATATCGATTGCTTTGTCTTGACCACCAACATCTTTAAACCTGATAGGTTCTGTCCCTTTTTTAACTTCTTTTGCAATAGATAAAATTGATTTTAAGTTTTGTTTGTTGATAACAGGGGCTATTTGTTCATTCAAATCTATAGATTTGGCAAATATTTTTTTAAAAGCATTCAAATCCGTTTTTGCTTTTTCCTTCATTGTCATTTCAAAATCACCGATTTTAATTTTGTCACCGTCAAGGAAATAGCAACTTTCTTTTGGTTTTAAAAAATCTTTGTTATTAATATAAATATTTTTGTTACTTATATTCCAAATTTCTTTATCGCCTTGTTGATGTTTAACAAATGCTAACGGCTCACTAATATTATCATCAGGGATAAATAAAATTTTCTTAAAAAGTTGTCCTGCAGATTTGTATGCAGATTTTAGGGCTTTTTGACCTTCTTGAAGATTTTTACTAACCAAAATCAAATCACCATGTTCAAAAAAGTCAAACATTGTCGCAATTCTGTCAGCAAGCGGAATTTGTTTCGCAATAGAAAGAGCTTTGTCCGGAGCTACACCTGCAAACGAAACATTATTCTTTTTAGCAAGCAAACTGCCATAATTTTTATCGACTAACATTGAAGAGTTTGACACATAACTTGAAGACATACCGCTATTTGATTTGTTTGAAAAATCTTTGTTTGATTGTTGTAAATTAGTGTAAAAGTTACCCTTAAAATTGTTAATAGCACTTATTCTCATGATATGCCTCCTCTAAATTTCCCTACATTTGCCTATAAAAACAAAAATAAAATTACAAGTTCACAACACTGTCAACGACGGAATTGCCTTTGGACATAGAGCAATTCACCTCTTTGACAAAAAATGAACTAATTTTGTTTTCATAAAAAAGCACTAACATTTTCATATCTGCTACAAGTGTAGCACATACACCTTAATTTGTCAATAGTTTTTTTAAATTACTCCAACAATACGATAGATTAATAAAAAATTTTGAGATAAAATACCTGTATGTACGATTATGAGTTGGAAACCGAAGATAAAGATTTGAAAAAAGTCGGGCTGGAACTGATGTTTATGACTCCCGAAAAATGCTCTAATGATAAGGGTGTTACTGCTGTTGAGCTTGCCAAGCTTGTCGCACTTCCACTTGAAATTGTTAAGAAAAAACTTAATATATTAAAGGAAGAGGGGATTGTCAGGATAATTGGGATTAACCCTAAATATTGGAAATTTGACAATTATACTTTTCAAAGAATGGATGAGGATAACGAGGTTTACAAACTTTTGTGCAGTTTTGATGATGTTGACTTTGACAGATATTTTCAATACTAATATAATTAAATTATGATTACGAAAGAAAATATTGATTGCTTAGCTGAAAAGTTTGAGAATGAGGATTTCATTTGGAATGATCCTATTCAATTTCCGCATAGATTTTCTAAAAAAGAAGATATTGAAATTGCCGGATTTATTGCTTCTCTTGTAGCTTACGGCAAGCGTGAACTTTTTATAAAAAAGCTTAATTCGCTTTTTGAACTCGCTCAAAATGAACCGTTGAATTTTATTTTAAACTTCGAGTCGAAAATTCTCGGGGATTTTAATTACAGATTTGGCAAAAGTGAAGATTTTGCTGAGATTTTCAATATTATGAAAAATCTTTATGCAAAAGGCGGTGGACTGGAGGAACTTTTCAAGCATGGCTATCAGGAAGGGAAAATTTTCCAAACAGTTTGCGATTATTTTTATTCGAGGGTGAAAAACAATGTTGGGCAAGGGTTTTACTTTATGATTCCAAACCCTTCAAAAGGCGGTGCAATGAAGCGAATGAGCATGTTTTTGCGTTGGATGGTTCGCAAACCTCCCGTTGATTTTGGAATTTGGAAGTTCATGCCGGCATCGGATTTGTATATTCCTCTTGATGTTCATGTCGCTAGAATTTCAAGAGAAATGGGGCTTTTGAGTAGAAATTCTAACGATTTTAAGGCTGTTGTAGAATTGACAGAAAATTTAAAACATTTTGACCCGCAAGATCCTGTAAAATATGATTTTGCGATGTTTGGTTACGGAGTTAGTAGTAATTAGTAAATAAAAAAGGAGAAATTATGACAGTATTGAAAATAGAGAGATTGGAACATAATAAATTTGTGCCTGAATACAAAACAGAAGGGGCTGCCGGAATGGATTTGTGTGCGGCAATAAAAGAACCGATAACTCTCAAACCGCTTGAAAGAGCCTTAATTCCGACAGGTTTAAAAATCGAATTGGAACACGGTTATGAAGCACAAATCAGACCTCGCTCGGGTTTGTCAATTAAGCATGGAATTACGTTAATCAACTGTGTCGGGACAATCGACGAGGATTATCGTGGTGAAGTTTGTATTCCGCTTGTAAATTTATCTAATGAAGCCTACACAATTCAACCTGATGAAAGAGTGGCACAAATGGTTATCGCAAAAGCAGAACAGGCAAAAATCGAAGTCGTAACAAAACTCACAGAAACAGCTAGAGGCGAAGGCGGTTTCGGCTCAACAGGAAAATAATTCTTCATTGGCGAAAAGTCACCTTTATTAGGGTTTTTCGCATCCTCCAAAATATTTACTGTAAAGTTTTGTAAAACTTTATGCAAAATATTAAAGTTTTTGAAATCATGGTCGTTATAGAAAGAGTAAGGAAAAGGAAAATTCTATGGTTGATTTTAATCCAAACATACCTGAACATAGTGGACTTCCACAGCTTGACAAGGATTACTGGCAAACGCAAAAAGCCAAGCCTGCCGAGCCGAACCTTTTCGACAATTTAATTCAGACAAATTTTAATGCAGACGAATTAAAGAAAATTTCGGTTTTCAATCCGAAATTAAAATAAGTTTTATATGATTCCTTGATTTTAACAAATAAAGGCCCTACGTGTGAAGGGGTCTTTTTTTATGGCTTGTCAAAACTCAACCCGTAGCAATTTTGTCATGTCGATGTTATACTAAAATCAAGAACGGAGTTAAGATTTCCTTATGATGAGTCAGAATAAAAAATTATCAATCGCTTTCTACTGGCACATGCATCAACCTGTGTACCAGCTTTCACCGGAAGGCGACTATCTTATGCCTTGGGTAAGACTGCACGCCGTCAAGGATTACCTTGATATGATTACTATGGTTGATAATTTTAAATCAATCAAACTCAACATAAACCTCGTTCCTGTTTTGTTGGATGCGTTTATCGATTATGGTGAAAAAGGCTTGCACGATTTGCATTCAAGGTTAACAGTTACGCCTGTTGAAAATCTTAGCGACGACGACAAAGAATTCATTTTAAACAATTTTTTTGACGCAAACTATCAGACGATGATTTTGCCTTACAAGGAATACGACAGACTTTACCAAAAGCGTCAGACACTCTCGGAAACTGACACTGACGCATTTACGGACGAAGAATATTCCGATCTTATGGCACTTTTCAACCTCGTTTGGTTTGACCCTGTTTATAAAAACGAATACATTGAACTCCGCAAATTATTTAAAAAGAAAAAGGGTTACACCCTTGAAGACAGAGAAAAAATCATCGAAATTCAGCGAGATATAATCAGAAAAATTATCCCGACATACAGAAAATATGTCGAAGAAAAGAAGATTGAAGTCACCACAAGCCCTTACTATCACCCGATAGTGCCGATTATGCTCGACATCAACAGCATAAAAGTCGGCAACAAGGAAAATCTTCCGACCGACCTCAAAATGGCAGACGACGCAAAAACGCAAATCACTTCTGCAATTCAGCGAATTGAAAATCTTATCGGGGTTAAACCAAAAGGGATTTGGCCTTCCGAACATTGCGTAAACGAAAAAGAGTTGGATTTGTTCAAAGAATTGGGCTTTGAATGGACAATTTCGGACGAGGGAATTCTTGCAAATTCTATCAACTTTGAATTTGTCAGAAACTTCAAAGGCTATGTCGAAGAGCCTTACCACCTCGTAAAATCTTACGAATACAAAAACGGCTTAAAGATGATTTTCAGAGATTCAATCATCTCAAACCTTATCGGCTTTGAATATCCGAACTTTGACGCCGAGCTTGCCGCAACGGATTTGTACGACAGAATAAAGGTTTTGCAAAGTAAATTGCTTTCGTCCCCTGACGACAACCACATTTTGACAATCGCAATGGACGGGGAAAACTGTTGGGAAAACTACCAACAAGACGGCATAACCTTCCTCAAAAAATTGTACGGACTGATTGATGAGGACGATTCACTCGAAACCGTCTTAATCAGCGATTACATTGAACACGAAAAATACCACAAACCGCTTCCGAAAATCGCCGCAGGCTCGTGGATTAACCGTAATTTCAAATTATGGATTGATGAACCAATTAAAAACCTTGCGTGGAAATATTTGAAAAATGTTCGTGACGATTTTTCCAAATATGTACAAGAGAACCCGCACAACCCTAACATAGAATTTGCAAAGCGTGAATTATTTATTTGCGAAGGCAGTGACTGGTTTTGGTGGTATGGCGAACCGAACGATTCGGGACGTGACAACATCTTTGATTACCTTTTCAGAGAACATTTGAAAAATATCTACATCTACTTGGGACAAGAACCGCCTGAATACTTAGACATACCGCTACTTTCGGCAATCACAAAACCGTCCAGATATCCGAAATGTGAAATTCAACCTGAACTCAACGGACAAGACAACAAAGATGACACCTCTTGGCTAAATGCAGGCTGTATCGAAATTCCTGACGGCCCTGTTTTGAAGGAAAGTAAATTTTTCAACAGAATTTGTTTTGGCTACGACAAGGACAATTTATACTTGAGATTTTACATAAACAACTATTTAAGAGATAACCCTGAGGTGTACAACCGTCCGCACCAGATGTACTTGTACACCCGAAACGCTAACAAAAAGCACAGTTTGTCGGCAATAAGGCTTATCAACAAAACAGAAAACATTCTGCCTGTCGTAAAAGAAAAATTCCACAATGAAATTCAAATGACCGTTTCAGACGGAGAATTAAAATTTATCAGAATAATAAAATCTATGCCGCACAGTTTGTGGGGAATACAAAATTCCAAAGACATTTTTGCGGTATACGACAAAGTTTTAGACGTAAAAATTCCATTCAAAATTTTGGATATCGGGCATGGTGAAACCTTGGAACTGATGTTTGTAACTGCCAAATTCGGCATAAGCGACGTATTCATCCCGAACGAAATGCTTCTTTCCGTAAAAAGGGACTAGGGCAGAGGGTTGACAAAACATCTAAAGGCGATAAGACCGTTACGCTAAAATTAAAATGGTAGGGTGGGGAAAACGAAGTGTCCCCACCAAGAAGTCGTTTTTAAATTAACCTCCACAAATACTATTAAGTATTAATTCCCCAATAGAGTCCGGAACAACACTTGAAGGTTGCATAGCGTAAACAGGAACTTCAATACTATCTATTGGGAAATGGAAAGGGGGCTTTCGCCCCCTTAAATTCTATATTGCCTCTTGGCATTCGTCACAAATACCGTCGGCGTTTAGTTTTCTGTACTTCCAGCAACGAGCACATTTTTCGCCTTCTGCTTTTGTTACCCAAACCGTGAAGTCGTCCTCTTTATATTCACTCAAAACCCCTGAAGGCTTTTCGTCAGTAACATAAGCCTGCGAAGTGATAAAGATATTACAAAGTTCATTCTCATCACGTTTTAAAACTTCATTATCTTTTACACTAACATAAACAGCCACTTCTAGTGAACTTCCGACTTTCTTCTCAGCTCTTAAAGGTTCTATTGCACGGCTGACAACTTCTCTTGCCTTCAAGATTTTTGCAAAATCTTCTTCCAATGAAGAATTGTTCCATTCCTCGTTTGCCTTCGGCCAATCTGAAAGCAAAATACTAATCAAACCGCCTTTTTGGACTTCAGGAACACTCATCCAAATATCTTCTGCCTGATGTGGCATTACAGGAACAAGCATTCTAACTAAAGTTTGCAAGATTTCGTACAAAACTGTCTGGCAAGCACGTCTTGAAACCGATTTTTTGCCTGCTGTATACAATCTGTCTTTTACAATATCAAGATAGAATGAACTTAAATCAACTGCCGCAAAATTTTGCAACTGTTGAAAATATTTATAAAATTCATAATTATCAAAAGCTTCCGTAACAGAAACAATCAACTGATTAAGTTTATGAAGTGCGAATTTGTCGAGCTCTTTCAAGTCTTTGTATTCGACATAATCTTTTGCCGGATCAAAATCAAACAAGTTTCCAAGCAAAAATCTTGAAGTATTTCTTGTTTTCTTGAAGATTTCTGCAAGCTGTTTAATTATATTATTACCGATTTTTGTATCGTTTCTGTAATCAACAGACGCTGCCCAAAGTCTTAAAATATCAGCACCATAAGTCTTGATAATTTCATCAGGTCTGATAAAGTTACCGAGAGATTTTGACATTTTTCTGCCATCCTCGCCAAAAACAAAACCATGAGTCAAAACTGATTTGTAAGGAGCTTTGCCTTGAGTTGCGATTGATGTCAAAAGAGACGACTGGAACCAACCTCTGTGCTGGTCAGAACCTTCTAAATACATTTCCACAGGGGTGTGACCCAAGACGTCAGAACGTTTTTCAACGACGGCTCTCCAAGAAATACCGGAATCAAACCAAACATCCATAATATCATTTTCTTTTTTAAAATGAGTTTTTCCGCATTTTGGACATACAAAGCCTTTCGGCAACAATTCTTCTGCGGAATATTTTACCCAAGCATCAGAACTTTCTTTTTCAAAGATTTTTGCAACATTTTCAACTGTTTCATCTGTTACGATAACCTCGCCACAATCTTCGCAGTAGAATACAGGAATCGGCACACCCCAAGCTCGTTGACGAGAGATACACCAATCAGTTCTACCGGCAACCATGTTTGAAATACGAGCCTCACCGCTTGCCGGAATCCATTTTACATCTTTAATTGCTTCCAACGTTTCATCTCTGAATTTATCAACTTTTACAAACCATTGAGGTGTAGCTCTATAAATTACAGGATGCTTACATCTCCAACAATGCGGATAACTGTGATTAATATCTTGTTGAGCAAGCAATGCACCGCAATTTTGAAGTTTTTCTATAACCATAGCATTTCCTTTATAGTAAGGAACACCTTCTAAATCCTTATCCTTAACGGCTTCCGTCCAAACTCCACGGCTATCCAACGGTGAAAACACTTCTATTCCGTACTTACATCCGACTTCATAGTCCTCAAGACCATGTCCCGGAGCCGTATGGACAGAACCGGTACCGGCTTCCAATGTAACATGTTCACCAAGAATTATCGGAGATTTTCTATCCACAAGCGGATGTTTTGTTGTCAAAAGTTCCAAATCAGCACCGACGCAAGAACCGAGAACCTTAATATCACTTTCTTCCCAACCGACATCAGCAAGGAATGAACCCAACAAACCTTGTGCCACAACATAAATATCACCTTTATATTCAAAGAATGTGTATTCAAATTTCGGATGCATACTTATTGCCATGTTTGAAGGAATTGTCCAAGGAGTTGTTGTCCAAATTACAGAGTACAAATCAAGCGGGGATGACTTCAAAAAATCGAACTTATTACGAAGTTTTTCAGTGCTTTCGTCATCAAATTTAAATCTGACATAAATTGACGCAGAAACAACATCTGCATATTCAACTTCAGCTTCTGCAAGAGCTGTTTCGCAAGAAGCACACCAGTATACAGGCTTCAATCCTTTTTCGATGTAACCTTTTTTGTACATGTCGCCAAAAACTCGAACCTGTTCTGCTTCATATTCAGGTTTTATCGTCAAATAAGGATTTTCCCAATCACCGAGAACCCCAAGACGTTTAAATTCGCTTTCCTGACCTCTCAAACTGTTATGAGCGTATTCACGGCATTTTTGACGCAATTCGTGCGGTGTCAAAGCACTTCTGCCACCTTTAATATTTTTTACAACCTTATTTTCGATAGGCAAGCCGTGACCGTCATATCCAGGAACGTAAGGAGCATAAAAACCTGCTTGCGATTTATATTTCAAAAGAATATCCTTCAAGATTTTGTTCAAAGCAGTACCGACGTGAATTTTTTCGGAACTCAAATATGGAGGTCCGTCATGTAAAATAAATTTATTAGCTTTATCTCTTTGAGAAATTATTTTGTCATAAATTTTATTTTCTTCCCAAAACTTTTGGATATCAAGCTCACGGACAGCCGCATTTGCTCTCATAGCAAGACTTGTTTGCGGCAAGTTTAGAGTTTCTTTAAATTCAACTTTTGTACTTGTTTCGTTACTCATCTTTGTTTATCCTTCTTTTATTTCTAATGATTTTTTATTACTTAATTCGTGTTTAAAATTTTCTATATCCGCACCAATACTTTCCTCTTTTGACTGACGAACAAATTCTTTCATCTTGTCATAATCAAAACATTTTTCCCAACGAGCGATAACTACAGTCGCAACGCAGTTCCCGATAAGGTTTACGGTAGTTCTTCCCATATCAAGAATTTGATCAATTCCGAGCAAAATTGCAACACCTAAAATAGGGATATTGAAACTTGCAAGAGTACCGGCAAGAACAATCAAGGAAACTCTTGGCACACCGGCAATCCCTTTACTGGTAAGCATTAGGGCAAGCATTATGATAAGCTGCTGATTTAAATCCAAATTAATCCCAACGATTTGAGATGAAAAGATTACCCCCATTGCCAAATAAAGAGTGCTACCGTCAAGGTTAAACGTATATCCTGTCGGCATTACAAACCCGACAATCTTTTTCGGAACCCCAAAACGCTCCATGATTTCCATAGCTTTTGGGAAAGCCGCTTCTGAACTTGCCGTAGTAAATGCCAAAAGTGCAGGTTCCTGCAATGCTCTCAACAAATTCCTGAATGAAATTTTTACGATTTTGCAAGCGATAATTAATACAAGCAACACAAACACAGCAAGCGCCGCATACAAAGCTCCGATTACTTTGAAATAACTTTTCAATACGGTTAAGCCATTTGCACCGACAGTAGCTGCGATTGCCCCAAAAATCCCTAACGGAGCAAAATACATTACATATTCGGTAAATTTAAACATAATTTGAGAAACGGAATTTAACAAATCCAAAACAGGTTGGGCTTTTTTACCGACAGCACAAATTGCCAGAGCAAAAAATATTGAAAATACAACGATTTGCAACAAATTACCCTGAGCCATTGCGTCAACAATACTTGTCGGGAAAATATCCGTAACCATTTGACTAACCGAAGTATGTGCATGCGATGCAGCCAAAAGTCCGACTTCCTGCATGTGAAGAGCATGAACAGAAGAACCGTTAACAAAACCAACCCCCGGTTTGAAGAAATTCGCCATTGTCAAACCGATTATCAATGCTAATGTAGTAACTATTTCAAAATATACTATTGTTTTAAGCCCGATTTTACCTAAGCTCTTGGCATCGTCATGCCCTGAAATTCCGACAACTAAAGTTGCAAAAAGCAACGGTGCAATAATCATTTTTACCATACGTAAAAAAATTGTCGCAAAAGGTCGCATTTTAACCGCAAAATCAGGGGCAAAGTGTCCTACAACGACACCTAAAACCAACGCTATAAATATTAAGGCTGTAAGTTTAGAATGTTTCAATTTGGGTACCTCAAGAATATTATATATGAAACATGCCGCATTTAAAAACCCTGGACAAATTTGTTAATAAAATTATACAAAAACAGACAAAAATATGGCTGTAACAATAGTTACAGCCATATTTCGTTAATTGTGATTTATTGTATACATTGTACAAAAGACGTTGTCTGCAAGCGACGGATTTTCGCCCAAATCTTTTGATGTATATTTTATCTGCGTAGTTCCGTCAAGCTCATATTGGAAGCACGCATAGATATAAACAGTACCCGCAGAAGGTCTTCTGTTTCGAAAATAAAATCCGCTTGTATCATAAGGATTGTCATGCATAACAGGGTTCATTGAAGAGCCCTTGTTCAGTCCTACATAATCTGTTCTTGAAAAATCCATAAAACTTACGGAGGAGCCGTTTTTAGAGCTGTAAAACATCCTCCAGTAGCCCTTATTACCACTGATGTAATATGAAGATGACCAGTCAATATCCAAACCCAAAGGTACAGAATACGGATATTCACTCCAACTTTTTGAAGTATCTGAACGTGATAGATTTAAGATACTGTCACCATTTCTTGAAACTTTGATATATCTGTCTGATGCAGTTTCCCAATATCCTGCCATATCAGTCCAAGCATCCAAAGTGCTATTAGTGTAATCGTTATATAACCACAACGAACGTGAAGCATAGCCTACATTCGCAGTACAGGTCATATCAGAACTAAAACTTGGCGTAGCACCAGGGTCGTAACTGTCACTATATGTAGTGTTCTGACGTTTACAACGCCAACTTTTGAGTTCACGACCTCTTACAGGAATTACTTTAGGAAAAGCAACTGCAGAATTTGGTTTTACTTTTTTGACGTAATTGTTGGTTTCTCTTCCGTCCGCATAAATAACACCGTCGTTACTCGTATCAATATTATAAGAAATTGATATCGGCCTGTAGAATTGTAGAGTTGCTTCGGCATTATCGTTGTCAATCAGAATTTCCGAAGTTTCAGGTTCTGCAAGATATTCCTGATAAGGCATTGCTCTCAATGTATACGTACCATTCGGTAAAGAACACTGCGAAGTGATATCAGCCGAGAATGACTTTTGTTGTGCGATAGCATTACCACTCAACAATGCCGTACCACAGTTTTTGCAAACTTTACCGTCTTCACCGAGAAAACTTACAGACAAACAATAGGTTTTGTCTTCTTCTTTTGTGAAGTTACAATTTATGCTAACATCCTTATTTCTTATGACAACAGTCATAGTATCATCGGTCCAATCTGACTTATAACCCGCACTGCCAACAGCTTTAAAGGCATACGTACCCGGAGCGAACCCGCATGTTTTACCGGTAATCATATTGCCGTTATGGTCATAAATATTACCGTTACCGCTTTTTGTAAGGTTTACACAATAAGTGTTTGCATAAAGTGTTACCGTATCTGTATAGTTACTGCTTATATTAAACTCTTTTGACCAAAAATCCTTGCCATCAATAGTTCTGTAACCACTCATCGGCTCTACACTGACTTTAACTTCAGAACCTTTTGTATAAGTTCCGTTACCGGTAACGCCACCGCATTTTGTAGCCCCGTCGGCACAAACGATATTAACTTTTACGGTGTATTCAGGCAATTTATTTTCTTCATCCGTAGACGAAACTTTAGTAACATTACCGACAAGGTTTACATCTGTTTGTTTAACAGTCCCATACACCAAAGGCATAATT
>ONYB01000134.1 GCA_900321895.1 uncultured Brachyspira sp. | reverse complement strand
TTATTTATGGTTCTTAAGGCTTGAGCTGAATTTGAAGCGATTGTTTCTATTGCTGTATCTTCTGCTTCCTTCTTCGTCATTGGTTGGACTTCTGCAGAAGTTTCTCTCTGTTGTTGTGGTGTTACTGCTGTTGGTTGGACAGGCGTAGTTGTTCGTTCGACGGCAAGTCCCTTGTCTGCATCCTCTGCCTTCTTTATCTCTCCACTCTGTGTCATTATTGACAATATCTGTGTGTCCGTCAACGCTCTTGCCGATGGGTTCGCACGTCTGTACGCCGCTATCTGTTGCTCCACTACACCTATTGCGTCACTCATTACTTCGCCTTTCACTAATGAATAAAATACTTATTCATATATTCGGCTCAATGATCAGTTTTCTTTAATCTTTTTTATGGTTTGTTAAGAATTGTTTACAAATGCCTGTATTTATGTAAATCGAATTGCACAAATTATCCAAACAGTTTTTTAAATCTTTTCATTGCTTCTGCTGTGTTTTCTTTTGATCCAAATGAGGTTAAGCGGAAGTAGCCGTCGCCGTTCTTGCCAAAGCCTGCCCCCGGAGTTCCGACAACTTGTGCATTCTCCAACAAGTAATCAAAAAACGTCCAAGAATCCATATCATTCGGACATTTCAACCAAATATACGGTGAATGTTTTCCGCCGACATGCCAAATTCCACACGATTTTAACGTGTCAGAAATCACTTTTGCATTTTCTTTATAATAATTGATATTTTCTATAATTTCTTTTTGCCCCTCTTCGGAGAAAACTGCCTCTGCTCCTCGTTGCACAATATATGGCACACCGTTGAATTTTGTGGTTTGTCGTCTGACCCACATTTTATTCAATACTCCGAGAGCTTTCGGTACAACCGTGTAACCGCAACGTGTTCCCGTAAATCCTGCGGTTTTTGATAATGAACAAAATTCTATCGCACAATCCTTTGCACCTTCTATTTCAAAAATACTTCTCGGCAAATTTTCATCTGATACAAAGCATTCATAAGCTGCATCAAATAATATAATTGCGTTCATTGATTTAGCGTAATCCACCCATGTCTGCAACTGTTCTTTATTATAAGCCGCACCAGTCGGGTTGTTCGGCGAACAGATATAAATAATATCAGCTTGTACGTTTTTGTCAGGCAACGGCAAAAATTCGTTTTCTCCGTTTGCGTCCACGTAAACGACTTTTCTGCCTGCCATTACATTCGTATCTACATATACAGGATAAACAGGGTCTGGCACAAGAACCGTATTATCTTTGCTAAACAAGTCCAAAATGTTGCCCAAATCGCTTTTTGCACCGTCTGAAATGAAAATTTCGTCGAGTTCTAATTCCACGTTGCGTTTTGTGTAATATTCTTGAACGGCTTTTCTTAAAAAATCATAACCTTGTTCAGGCCCGTATCCTCTAAAAGTTGCCTGAACTCCCATTTCATCAACGGCTTTATGCAATGCCTCCGTAACAGCTTTGCACAACGGTAATGTAACATCTCCGATACCAAGTTTGATAACCTTTTTATCGGGGTTTTGAGCTGTGTATTCGTTAACTTTCTTTGCTATGGTCGAAAAAAGATAGCTTTGTTCAAGATTTGCATAATTTTCGTTGATTTTCATTATAGATTTTCTCCTTGTATATAGGTTTTATTTTTTTATCGCTAAACGTTCTAGCCTTCTAGCCAATCTTACGATAGGCTTTTCAACATCGGCAGAAATTGAATCGACAAGTATCGTCAAACATCCTAAACGTTTACCGCACCAAATGTCCGAAAGCGGTCTGTCCCCGACGATTGCGGTTTCGGAAGTCTTTAAGTTGTGTTCTTTTAAAAATTCACTTGCTTTTCTTGTATCGGGCTTTTTTGCATAAAAAATCATCGGAAAATCCGTGACTTGTTTAACTTTTGCAATATATTTATCGTTGTGGTTATTCGATAATACTGCAATAAAGAAATCTCTTCGAACTTCACTCAACCACTCGAGTGTTTTTTGAGTGTAGTTTGCGGTTTTTGATTGCATAAGTGTGCTATCCAAATCGAATAGAATGTTTTTTATTCCACGGGATTTCAATTCTTCAAGATTGATTTCGTAGATGTTTTTTAAATTATAATCAGGTTTAAGAAACATATTCTTTTACTCCTACTGTTCTTGCCAGTGCGTATTTGTAATCAATCGGAGCTTGTTCCAATTTTACGTAAATATCTGCATTTGTATTTCCTAAATCGAGGGGTTCACCTTCTTCTGTCTTGATTTCTACGACTTTTGTTGTGAATTGTTCTGTTGGGGTGATGATTTCAACTTCGTCATTCAAAAGTACTTTGTTTTTAACCTTGACGAGATATGTTCCGTCTTTTTCTACCCCTTTGAACTCAAACAAAAAATCTGCCCCAGCAAGCCCTTTTGAGATATCATAACTGTAGCTGTCAGGCTTGTTTTCACCGAGTGCAAAACCCGTAGTATAGCCACGGTTTCCGACTTTTTTGAGTTCTATAAAATATTTGTGCAAGTCCGCTGACGGATTTTTTAAGCATTCATCAATAGCTTGTCTGTATGTTTTTGCAACAGCTGAAACGTAGTAGAGGCTTTTTGTTCTGCCTTCAACTTTAAGGGAATCAACACCCGCATCAATCAGTTCTGACAAGTGTTCTACAAGGCATAAGTCTTTCGGACTGAGAATGTGAGAGCCCTTTTCATCTTGGTGGATTTCGTAATATTGCCCCGGACGGGTTTCTTCAACTAATTTGTAGCTCCAACGGCAAGGTTGTGAGCAATTCCCGTGATTGGCTTTTCTTTCGCCGTTTGTGAAATAGTCACTCAAAAGACATCTTCCCGAGAACGACACACATTGTGCTCCGTGGATAAAGCTTTCCAGTTCCACATCAGGAACATTTTTTCTGATTTCAGCAATATCTTTTATCGGAAGCTCACGAGCCAAAATAACTCGGCTTGCCCCTAAATCTCGCCAAAATTTAACACTTTCGTAGTTGAGAGTGTTTGTTTGAGTGCTGATATGTATCGGGGTGTTTGGCATGTGTTTTCTGACAAGGTTGAACACTCCGAAATCACTCAATATTATGGCATCAGGGTTTGCGTCCTGAAATCTGTCAATACAACTTTCCAACTGTTTTATGTCGTTGTTGAAAGCAAAAATATTTAAGGTTACATAAGCTTTCGCTCCGAGAGAATGAGCAAGATTTATCGCATCTTTTAAATTTTCAAGGGTGATAAGTTCCCCTTTTCTCATTGCTCGAAGGCTAAAGTCTACCACACCTAAGTATACGGCATTTGCACCGTAGCGAATTGCGTATTCAAGTTTTTCCAAATTGCCCGCCGGCATCAAAAGTTCTACATTTTTCATAACTGTATAATACCCAAAAGGATGATAATAATCAACTGATTAGGTGATGTGTTTTTTTGATGAATGTAGAAAATAAATAATGTAATAGATGTTTTTGGAGAGCTTATATGCAAGTAATTGAAAATACCGCAATGACAATAAAAGAAATTTGGGATGATCAACACCCTGTAATCCACGGTTGGTTCGTTATTAGCGGTGTGTCGCTTTGCTTTATGACAGCCTTCATGTTTTGGGGAATATAATTCCTTTTTGCGAAATTATTCAGCTGCTTCAACTACGGCAAAAGCATTAAAATCTACTGAGCCGAAAATTATCCGCAGTTGATTGTCCTTATAATCCGTAAGTTTTACAAAATTTATTTCAGGCTCGTTAAAATCGTCGTTTGTTTCTGTTGCAGGAAAATCCGCCATTAAAAAATGTCCTTGATAAAGTTTTAATCTTGGCTGTCCTTCAACTAATTCTCCTTTTACTTGATAGTGTCCCACAGGCAAGATGCCGTCCTCGTTAACTTTCAGTGGAATTGAAATACATACGACAGGCAATTCTTCTACTGTTTGGTTGATTTGTTCTGTTTCGTTGCTTTGCTGAATGCTTTCGCCCTTCATCGGTTTCGGCTGTTTTTTGCGTTTGGATTTAAGCTTGTCTACGATAGAGTTAAATTTGTCGTCAGAAACGGCTTTTTGTTGCTCGGACTGATTAGGTGCGGATGAATTAAAATTATCCCACAAATCGCCAGTTGTGCCGAATTCGTCGGCTGTTGCCGTACTCGCAAACATCAATATAAAAAATAAAATCACAAAAATTTTCTTCATACTTTTATTTTAACTATTTTTTTTGTTTTGTAAATATTTTAGGCTTAAAATAACTTAATAATTTGGATATTTTTGGCAAAATTATTTATGCTTGTGTTTTGGCTATAATATAAATGTACTCAAGTGTGTAAAGGTGAAATATGTCGACAATTACAACTAACAACGGAACTCAATACAAAACTCCAAGTTTTTGGCAGACCGCCGGAGCGATTTATGCAGGTGCAACGGCAACAAGTATGATAAAAAGTTCAGGTCAAATTATTGGACCGCATATAATCAAAGGAATGCAAAAGACAAACGGTCAGATTAAGGACAAAGTAGAATTGCGAAATGCAATTAACAAAGCTATAGAGATTTCCGGAGTTAAAGATAAAGGCGTTGAATTGATTGACTTATCAGGTTCAAAAACATCCGGCAGAAAAAGAATTTTTGATTATATTCAAAAAACTCCTTTTGCTGAAGGTGTGGTTGCAAATGGGGCTGTAAATTGGGCTGAAAAACCTGTTGCAATTAAAGATTACGCATTGAAAAAAGCCCTTTTGACAGAAATGCCGGAATGGATTAAAAAAACACCTTTGGGAAAAATTTACACATCAATTTTGAGTGATATGCTTAAAAATGGCGGTAATGCGTGTTTCTTGCCTAAATCAAAAAAGTGTGTTGTAAATATAGACAAACTTGGAACTGCCGCATTTCATGAAATCGGTCACTCAATAAATGCTAATATGAGTAAATTTTGGAAAGGTATGCAGAAGATGAGAACTCCTGCAATGCTTTTAGGACTTGCAATTCCAAGTGTCGGTTTATTTAAACGTAAAAAAGTGGAAGGTGAAGAAACAAAAGGTGTTTTTGATAAAGTTACAACATTTATCAAAGATAACTGCGGCAAATTAACAACCTTGGCTTTCGTTCCAGTGGTAGCAGAAGAACTTATGGCAACTCGTCGCGGGAATAAGCTTGCAAAACAGTTACTCAACCCTGAATTGTATAAAAAAGTCGTAATTTCTAACAGGTTTGGTGCCGCAAGTTATATTCTTGCAGCATTGAGTGCAGGTGTCGGTGCCTTTGCAGGCTCAAAAGTTCGTGATTATTTCACAAAACCAAAACTCGTAAAAGCCGAAGTACAACCGGAGCAAACAGAACAGGCTAATGCGTAAAGTGGCAATGGATGGAATTGTTTTTCACGGACTAGACACTTCACAACTCACCTACTAAATTAAAAGGCGGCATTTTCAATGCCGCCGCTTCACAAGAAATAAAATATACACTCAACGAGGATTTAACCACACACCTTTTTAGTCGATATATCCAGTCAAAAGTTCTTGGCTCAAGTTTGATGAGCGTAACTTTTTCAAGGCACGAAGTTCGGTTTGCCTGATACATTCTTTGGTTACACCGTAAAGGTTGCCAATTTCCTCCAGCGTCATCCTGTCACCGTCCCCAAGTCCATAGCGGAGGCGTACAACCTCTTGTTCTCGTTCCTTTAGTGTTGATACAACCATATTAATATCGTTTTGAAGATTTTTAAACTCGACATCTCTTGTAACTGATGCTTTTTCGTCTTCCAATATGTCTGCAAAATTCATATCTCTGCCATTTTCTTTTTCCAAACCACTCTCGATTGAGATTGATTTTGAATATGCGGATAAAAAGGTTTCGATTTTGTTTGTGTCCATGTTCATTTTCTTTGCTACGTCTTGAACTCGTACTTGTGCATTGCTTTCTTTTTCCATTCCTGATTTAATTTTGGAATATTTTGAAAGGGTTTCTTGTATGTATACAGGTATTTTCATGCAGTGAGATTGTTCAGAAATTGCCTTGAACATTGCTTGTTTTACCCACCAGCCGGCATAAGTTGCAAATTTATAACCGAGTTTGTAGTTGAATTTTTCAACGGCAACCATTAATCCGACATTGCCCTCTTGGATTAAATCAATCATTGGAATTCCTGACATGTGAATGGCTTTTTTGGCAATCGCAACAACAAGTCGCAAATTTGCCTGAATAAGTTTTTCTTTAGCCTGTTCATCTCCGTTTTTTGCAAGCTTTGCCAATTCTTTTTCTTCTGCGGAAGTTAGCGTCGGGTATGAGGAAATTTCTCTCATATATCCGTTGAGTATGCTTTCGTTTTCTGTTTGTTGACTGTTAAAATTCTTTGATGTTCTTCTCATTTGTACGGGTAAATTTTTGCTCATAAATCTTTAAACTCCTTGATTTACAAACCTTTTTTGTGTAAGGTTTGCTTGCCTCTAATATTGAAGCTGTAACACGAAATAACACTTAATATATACTTAGTATATACTATGTTATATATTTTTTCAAGTCATGTGTTAAGTTTTATTAAAAATGATATTTTCTTTATTAACTCGTGGGAAATTTCAGAGTATTTGTAATATAATTTTTTTGAGGAGAGTATATTATGAAGAAAAAGATTATAATAGCATTAAGCGTTTTATTATTAGTGGTTGCAACATCTGCAATTTCGCTTGCTGTGAATAATGCGGTAGTTGAAAACAATAAGAAAAAAACTCCGTCAGATTATAAAATCGGAGTTTCTTATGAGCAGGCTTTGGAAAACAAAGATGCAAAACCTGTTTTAGCTTTGTTTTACGTTGATTGGTGCGGATATTGTTTGAGATTTATGCCAAAATATAAGACGGTAAATACAATTTATAAAAATAAATACAGTGTGGTTATGTTGAATGTTGAAGATCCGAAAAACAAAGATTTAGTTGAAAAAGTCAAAATTACAGGCTTCCCGACTTTGTATATTCTTGATCCGAAATACGATAACTACGTACTTTTAAATAACGCGTTTTATCTTGATTTGGCAAGACTTAGGGAAGAGCTCGACAGATATTTGAGAATAAGAAAGCTTCTTGATGCCGGATCAAAATGCGGAAAATAAACAAAAAAAAAGACCTTGATTTAATCTTTTTCAAGGCCTATCCGTTTAAATAAGAAGAGAGAGCTTTATGTTTATATAAAGTCTGAATGTGATGAAAAATTGCTAAATTTGATGCAACTTTTTTACAAAACTTAATAATATTTTTGAGGAATTATGAAAGATATTCAAAATCTTAAAGATACAAGAAATGTTGATATTCAAAAAGTCGGTATAAAACATATTGATTTGCCCCTGATAATTCAGAGAAGAAATCAATCAAATCAGGTTGTCAGTGCAAAGGCACGAGTTAGTGTTTCCCTGCCGAAGGATTATAAGGGAACACACATGTCGCGTTTTGTTGAAGTTTTGAATGAATGGCAGACAAAAAATCTTTTGGGTGTGGATATTAAGGGATGCCTTGAAAAGATTATCGAAAGGCTTAGTGCTGAAAGCGGAGAGTTGCAGTTTAAGTTTAAATATTTTGTTGAAAAATATGCCCCAGTCACAAAGCTCGCTGCTCAAATGGCTTATGATTGTTCGTTTGAGGGTAGAATTGATGATGACGGTTATAAATTTATTCTCGGGGTAAAGGTTCCTGTTACCACACTTTGCCCTTGTTCAAAGGAAATTTCCGATAACGGGGCTCATAATCAAAGAGCGTTTATTACTGTAAAAGTTTCTTATGATGAGGATAAACATATTTGGTTAGAAGATTTAATTTCCCTTGTTGAAGGTTGTTCTTCTTGCCCTGTTTATCCGCTTTTGAAACGTGAAGATGAAAAATATGTTACCGAAAAAGCGTGGGATAATCCAAAATTTGTTGAGGATGTTTTGCGAGATGTTGTTGTGAAATTGAGAGAGCATCCGGTTGTTAATGAATTTGAGGTTGAATGTGAAGCATTTGAAAGTATCCATAACCATTCGGCTTGGGCATATCAAAAGGAAAATAAAATAACAAAAGAGTAACTATGAATATTACACTTGATAAATTAAGAACCGGAAGAGATGCAATAATTCGCTCAATAGAGTGCGAAAATAAGGCTTTGAGAAAGCATATTCTTGATATGGGATTGACTCCTGGGGTAGAGGTTACATTGGTAAAAACAGCTCCGATGGGAGATCCGTTGGAATTGAAAGTTAGAGGTTACGCACTTACTTTACGAAAAGCCGATGCTGCAAAAATTAAAATAAGTAATATTCATAAAGCTCATAATGAGAAAAAAGTTGTTGCACCTTTTGTTGAATCGGATCACTCTCAAATAGGGGAAACTTCTTTTATAACTCAACGTGATAGCAAAACTCCTGCTAAAACCTCCGTAAAACTTGCTCTTGCAGGAAATCAAAATTCCGGCAAAACAACCTTATTCAACCAACTTACAGGTTCGCACCAGCATGTCGGAAATTTCCCAGGGGTGACTGTTGATAGAACGGACGGCATTATAAAAAATCACAAAAATGCGACTATTACTGATCTTCCTGGAATTTATTCTTTGTCGCCTTACAGCAGTGAAGAAATTGTTACAAGAAATTTTATCTTGAATGAAAAACCCGACGGGATTATCAACATTGTTGATGCGACAAACATTGAGCGTAATTTGCTCTTAACTTTACAGTTGATTGAATTGAATGTTCCGCTCGTAATCGCACTTAATATGATGGACGAAGTCAATGAAAACCACGGGTTTATTGATGTTAACGGGTTGGAAAAAGCTCTAGGCGTTCCTGTTATTCCGATTTCCGCAGCGAAAAATGAGGGGGTTGAGGAACTCATCGAGCATGCTATAAATGTTGCAAAATACAGCGAATACCCTGCCCGCCTTGACTTTTGTGATGCGGACAGTAAAATCCACGGTTCTGTGCACAGATGTATCCATTCAATAAGCCACTTGATAGAAGATCATGCTTATGCCGCAGGCATTCCGCTGAGGTTTGCTACGACAAAATTGGTTGAACGGGATAATCTTGTCTTTGAGGCTCTTAATCTTGATGCAAATGAGGCAGATACTTGTAATAAGATAATTTCAGAAATGGAAAATGCCCGTAATTTAGATAGCGAGGCGGCTCTTGCGGATATGAGGTTTACGTTTATTGAAAACCTTTGCGATAAATTTGTTTATAAGCCGAAAGAAACTATCGGGTATAAGATAACAACGAATGCGGATAAATTTTTGACAGGAAAATATACTGCAATATTTGCGTTTTTGTTGATTATGGCGACAATTTTTTATCTTACATTTGGGCCTGTCGGAAGCTTTTTGTCTGATTGTATGGAGAATATAATCAGCTATATTACATCTCTTGTTGATGCCGGATTGACGGCTTACGGACTTAATCCGGTTGTTCATTCGTTAATTATTGATGGTATTTTTGCCGGAGTCGGTAGTGTTTTGAGCTTTTTGCCGATTATTGTTGTATTGTTCTTCTTCCTGTCTATCTTGGAAGATAGCGGTTATATGGCACGTGTGGCTTTTGTTATGGACAAAATGCTCAGAAAAATCGGGCTTTCGGGTAGAAGTTTTGTTCCGATGTTAATCGGGTTCGGGTGTTCTGTTCCTGCGATTATGTCTGCAAGGACTTTGCCTTCCGAAAGAGATAGAAAAATGACGATTTTTTTGACTCCGTTTATGAGTTGTTCCGCAAAATTACCGATTTACGCACTTTTTACTGCGGCATTTTTTGCGGACAATGAGGTTCTTGTAATATTGAGTCTTTATTTAATTGGAATTATTACAGGCATAATTTTTGCTTTCTTTATGAAATATTTTGTATTCAGAGGCGAGCCTGTTCCGTTCGTAATGGAATTGCCGAACTACAGATTGCCAAGCCCGATAAATGTTTACAGATTGATTTATATGAAGTCGAAGGATTTTGTGACAAAAGCTTTTACTATAATCTTTTGGGCAACTATAATAATTTGGTTCTTGCAAACTTTTGATACAAGATTAAATCTCGTATCAAATTCCGCAGACAGCATGCTCGCACTGCTCGGAAACTTCATTGTTCCTGTCTTTAAACCTCTTGGTATTTGCGATTGGAGAATTTCTACAGCCTTTTTAACAGGATTTATGGCAAAAGAAAGTGTTGTAAGCACTTTGAGCGTTTTGTTAGGTGGCGATATAAGTTTACTTCCGACATTATTTACAAAATTATCAGCATTTGTATTCTTGGTATTTTGCTTATTATATACGCCGTGCGTTGCTGCAATCGCAACTGTAAGACGCGAACTCGGCAGACGTTATGCAGTTTTGGTAGTTTTGACCCAATGCATAATCGCGTGGTTGGTAGCTTTCATCGTATATAATGCAGGCATGTTTATTGCGTTTGGAAAATAAAAGAATTGAATTTCCCTCTCTCTGTGGTTGAGGGAAATAATAGTCAATATTCAACGACAATGCGATCTTCACGTCGCTTCGCTCCTCAAGATGACATGAATTTAAATAGCCCTTCACATTTCACTTCATTTATTTCACAACTTTGTTCAAGCCATGCGGTTTATCTACATTGCGATGAAGCGATTGTGCTATTTCCAGTGCTAACAGTTGTACTATTACAACGATGCAAAAAGCTTTCACAATAACACTTTCGCAGTCAATATTAAGTTTGTAATCTGCTTTAACTTTGTTATTATTATTGCCGATTACGCACAAAGGAGGGTTGTAATCTTCTTGAATTTTGTTTAAATTTTTAATCGCAGTATAGCTCAAATCTTCAATAGAAAGGTGAATTTGTGCTACATTGTTGTTTAAAATCGCAACATGTCCGTGCATAAATTCTCCGAGAATATTTGAGTAAACAATTATATATGACGTTTCTTTGATTTTTAAAGAAGCTTCTTTTGCTACCGCATAAGAAATTCCGTCGGCTGTAACAACAAGATTTTTAAATTTTGAAAGCGGTTTTGCAACTTTTTTGATTTCCTCATGCAATCCATAAGTTTGTTCGACTGCGGAAGAAAGACCCTTCAACTGCTCAAGGTAAGGAATTATATCAATACCCTTGTGGGTAGCATATTTTAGAACCAAAAGTGTACAGCAAAGCATCTGCGTTGTGAGAGATTTTGTTGCGGCAATACTTTTTTC
>ONYB01000202.1 GCA_900321895.1 uncultured Brachyspira sp. | reverse complement strand
CAACTTAAACAAATGCTTATCTGTTTTAAAGTTCGACCTAAGCCCTCAGACAAGATTTGATAAGGCAAAACAACTTAGGGCAGAAGGGAATTTTGCTGCAGCAGGATATGAATTTAATCAGGCACTCGGGGATAAGGATTTAATCAAGACCAGTTATACACAAGTCGGGGATATAATGAAACTCTTGGGCAATGACCCGAAAGCCGCTGAATATTACAGAAAAGCAATTTCGGTTTCTCCGAACGATATTCCTTTGAGATTATCTTATGCGAAATTACTGGACAAACTCGGCGAAGATGAGGCGGCTGTCGAAGAATTTAATTACATATTAACAAAAAACACCAATAATCAAGACATTTTGTATTCTTTAGAAAGAATTTACAAAAAGAAACTTGACCAAAGCCCGTCTGATGCCGATATTACCTCAAACCTCGGAGCAATTTTACAAAAACAGGGCAAGCTTGATGAAGCTTTAACTTACTACAAAAAAGCAGAACAGCTTGATCCTTCAAACGTTAATACAAGAATTAATACCGGAACACTTTACCAGCAAAAAGGAGATTACAAGACAGCTATAATCGCTTATGATTCTGTTTTGATATTGTATCCTGATAATATTAATGCAAATCTCTATAAAGCTCAATGTCAGGCAGCTCTTGGAGATACAAAAAGTGCTCAGGCAAGTTTCAAAAAAGTTTTGTCACTCGATCCTGCAAACGTAACGGCTCAAAATGAGCTCTTTGCCAATGCAAAAAGTACTATGACAGTAACCCAATACATTGATTATTTAAAAAAGAATGCAAATCCTGACAACGTGACCGATATGCTTTACAGCTATGCTCTGGAACTTCATAAAGAGAAAAAATTTGCTGATGCAATCACTCTTTATAAAGAAGTTTTACCAAAAGATTCAACTGGCGAAATATACACAAACCTTGCTATCGCTCAAAATGAAGCAGGACAATACGAAACCGCCGTCAATACTCTTGAAACAGCAAGGTCAAAATTTGCCGATAACACAGAAATTTTATCAACATTAAATTCTATAAAAGCTCAAAATACGGACGGAATTCTTGCAAAAGCCGAAGAATATTACAATGCAAAAGATTACAAAAATGCGATTGCGGAATATTCAAAACTCAATCCGCCAACATTTGATACGATGATTGGAATAGCATCATCTTATCAAAACCTTGAGGATTCAAATTCAGCAATAGAATATTACAAAAAAGCTCTAAGCTTAAAGCCGACGGATTCAGATGTAGCCTTTTATATAGGAGCTTTGTACGCAGATAATGAAAACTATTCTGATGCAGAAACCTATTTGAATAAAGCAATCACACTTAATAAAAATAATACGCAAGCAGTAAATTTGCTAAATCAAATTAAAGAACAAAATATCGCAACTGACTTAAACAAAGCAATCGAGCTTTATGACGGCGAAAAATACGATGAAAGCCTTGCACTTTTAAATCAGGTAATCGCACAGGATAATAAGAATGCGTATGCATTTTATTATCGTGGAATGATTTATGACGCAAAGAAAAAGGTTCAAGAGGCAATCAGCGATTTCAAAAAAGCACTTGCAATAAACTCGTCTGATTTGTTAATATTAAATTATATGCTGGCTGCGGATTACGACACCCTCGGAAAATACAAAGAGGCTTACGGATATTACACCACTTATGCAAATTCGCAAGCAGAGGACGACGAGTACAAACAATACGCAAAAAGCAGAGCCGAAGAATTGAAGAATTATGCAAAATAGAGTTCAAACACTGATACAGAGCAAAGTTTCGCTTGCCCCAATGGCGGGCATAACTGACTATGTCTTGAGAAGTTTAGTTAGAAAATATTCTAAAAATGCACTTCTCACAACTGAAATGATAAGTTCTGAATTTTTAGCTCAAGTTAAAGGCGGAGATATTACAAAAAGAAACACTGACCATTCCCCGATTTCTTACCAAATAAGCGGTCATAAACCCCATCTTATGAGAGCGGCAGCCGAGTATTTAACTCCGTTTGCGGATATGATTGATATAAATATGGGTTGCCCCGTGAACAAGGTCGTAAAAGGACAGGACGGCTGTTCTTTGATGAGAAATCCCTCACTTGCTGCAGACTTGGTAAAAGCGGTTAAAGACGGAACTGATAAACCGGTAAGCGTTAAATTTAGATTGGGCTACACCCTTGATGAATTGAATTTTGTAGAATTTGGGGAACAGATGCAAGAGGCTGGTGCTGAATTTATCACAATCCACGGCAGAACCCGTTCTCAAATGTATTCGGGAGTCGCAGACTGGAAAAGTATACGGAAACTAAAAGAAAATGTTGATATTCCTGTTTTTGCAAACGGAGATATTTTAACTGTGGATGATGCAATCAGATGTATTGAAGAATCGGGTGCTGACGGAGTTGCTGTCGGAAGAGCTTCAATGGGTGATCCGACTTTAATCGGCAGAATTGAACATTTTTTTGCAACCGGAGAAAAACTGCCTGAGCCGACTCTGGATGAAAAAATCGAAATTTTAAAAGAACATCTTAACCAAGAAATAGCATTGCGTGGCGAAAATGTCGGAATTAAATTTTTCCGCAAATTCTATCCTTGTTATATTGCAGGAATTAAAAATGCCGCTAAAGTCCGCTCCGTACTGGTTAGAGAAGAAAATTACGAAACAATTATGAACTTGCTCGATAGTGTTCTTGTATGTAAATGAATAGGTGAATAAGTTAATATGTAAATAAGTTCTTTTCGTTCGCATCGCTCAATAGCAGCCTTGGTGCGTAGCACCCGTTTTGAACTTATTCACGAGCCCATAGGGCGAATTCACTTATTCACTTATTCACTTATTTTTTTTATTAACCTATTCACTTATTCACCTCTTTATTATTAACTTTTATTAAGCTCAAAACCCAAAAATCCGCAATTTTTTATATAAAAAATACTTATTATATATATACATTAAGAGATTACGGGTATACTATATGGTTGTAAAATTCGGACTTAACGGAATTCCGTTCAATAGTCAGGGCGTTAGAAATTCCACCTATATTCAGAATAATTTTTATGGTAACACTTCCGGCAATATCGGTAACTGTTGTGGATTTGGCGGTTATTCGGGTAGTTGTTTCGGATTTGGGTATCCTACATATCCGACAATGGGTATGGGCTACTACGGCGGCAGTTGCTTTGGCGGTAATCCGTATTTTTGCGGTTGTGAACCTGAAATGCCTTCTTGGATGAAATGGTCTGTGATTGGCGGGCTTGGAACATCCTTGATCGGTGGTATTTTCAGTGCCTTCTCAAAAGATAAAGCCTAATTAAGTAAATTTATGTAACAACATGGAGCAATTTCCTAAAGTTTTTGTTCCATGCTGCCGATTTTTTACACATACATTATGAGGAGTGTAGACAATGAATGACGATATTAAAGACGAAAAAATAATCCTTGAGATGATTGATTTGCTTATGCAAGCCGAAATGTTTCAGGAGGAGATTGAGAACTACTGTGAATTGATGAAACAGTCGTTTCTTGCAACTTCCACCCTAAATTAGTCTTGTGTATAATGTATTTATTTCTTGGTCGAATTATTATTTTCTTATGATGAAAATAGTTATAATCGGTGGAGTAGCTGCAGGAGCTAAGGCTGCTGCAAAATCAAGACGTCTGTTAGAAGATGCCGAAATAGATTTGTACACTCAAGACACCCATGTTTCCTATTCGGCATGCGGTTTGCCCTACTATATCGAGGGT
>ONYB01000130.1 GCA_900321895.1 uncultured Brachyspira sp. | reverse complement strand
TCGCATTCAAGCCTTCGCCCTCTGCTCGCCTACCGCCGAACGCATAATTGCGTTCTCTTCGCTATCGCAAAAATAATACAGGATAAGAATTAATTCCTATCCTGTATTATTTACCCTGGATGCGATTCGAACGCATGACCTACCGCTTAGAAGGCGGTTGCTCTATCCAGCTGAGCTACCAGGGCAGGATCCAGAGGGTCTAAACAGACTTATTGGTTTCTGTGGGGTATCCGTATATTCCCTCCGTAATCTATATTAGCATAAACATTTTTTCGTGCAAGTCTTTATTTTCAAAAACTTCTAAACCCACTCATAACAATACTTTTCACCTCAATCATTCATAAGTAACTTTTCAAAATTCCCTTACGCCATCCAAAATACAAAAATCCTTTTTGCATAACATCTTTGTTTAAGGTATTATTTTGGCAGATATGTTAAACAAATGAGGAATTAGATTATGCTAACCGGAAACGAAATTAGAAAATTATATTTAGATTATTTTAAAAATAAACACGCACACACCGTTGTCGAAAGCTCAAGTCTTGTGCCTGACAACCCGACGGTACTTTTGACAACTGCCGGCATGTTGCAGTTTTTACCGATATTTTTGGGAATTCAAAAATGCCCGTACGAACCTGCTCGTGCTACTTCTTGCCAAAAATGTGCCAGAGCAGGCGGTAAAGATTCTGATATTGAAAATGTAGGAAGAACCCCACGTCACCACACCTTTTTTGAAATGCTCGGAAATTTCTCTTTCGGTGACTATTACAAAAAAGAAATCATTCCGTGGGCTTGGGAATTCGTTACAGAAGTTCTAAAACTCGACAAAGACAGACTTTGGATTACTATCTTTGAAACAGACGAAGAAGCATTTGACATTTGGAGAAGCGTAGGTGTTCCTGCCGAAAGAATTAAAAGAAAAGGCAAAAAAGACAACTTCTGGGGACCTCCGGGAGCTTCAGGTTCTTGCGGTCCTTGTTCTGAAATCCATTACGATTTAGGCGAGCAATACAAGTGTGACGATCCTCGTGGTTGCGGTATCGACACTTGCGAATGCGACAGGTGGGTTGAAATTTGGAACTTAGTATTCACGGAACTTTATCAGGACGAAGAAGGCAATCAATCCCCGCTCGGCAAGAAAAATGTCGATACAGGCATGGGCTTGGAACGTATTGCAATGGTTTGCCAAGGTGTTGCGTCAACTTTTGAAACAGATTTGCTCAAACCGATTATGGATAAAGTTTGCGAAATGAGCGGTGTTCCTTACAAAAAATCAGAAAAAACCGATGTTTCTTTAAGAATTATCACTGACCACGCAAGATGTGTTTCTTTCTTGATTTCTGACGGTGTAATTCCGGGGAACGAAGGCAGAAGTTACGTTTTAAGAATGATTTTGCGTCGTGCATTACGTCACGGCAAAATCCTCGGCATGGATTTGCCGTTCTTATACAAATTGGTCGATGTAGTTGTCGAAAACTACGGAGAGGCTTATCCTGACTTGGTTAAGAACAAACAAAAAATCGTTGACACAATCAAAAAAGAAGAGGAACGATTTGCAAAAACTCTTGATCGTGGATACAAAATGCTTGATGAATTTATCGAAGGTAAAAAAGATATCGACGGCGAAAGTGCTTTCAAACTCTACGACACATACGGATTTCCGTTTGAACTTACCAAAGAAATTGCGGAAGAACAGAATTTGAAGGTTGATGAGGACGGCTTCAAAAAAGCAATGCAAGAACAAAAAGATCGTGCAAAAGCCGCAACCGCAAAAATCAGTGTAACTGGCGATATGAAATACGCAAAACTTGAAGATGAAGTCGGCTCAACAGAATTTGTCGGATACGAACAAAACGAATGCGACGCAAAAATTCTTGCGACAATCGAAGGTGAAGGTTATGTTGACATCGTTCTTGACAAAACTCCTTTCTATGCGGAATGCGGCGGTCAGACAGGTGATTCCGGTTATTTGGAAAACGAAAATCTTAAAGCCGAAGTTTTGACCACATTCAAAGTTAACAATTTGTACGTACACCGTTCTGAAGTTGTAAATGGCGAAATTACAATCGGAGAAACGGTTAAAGCTCAAATTGATGTTCCTCGCCGTGAAGAAATCCGACTTCACCACACATCAGCTCACTTGTTGCAAGCTGCTCTAATTAAAGTATTGGGTGATGAGGTTCATCAAGCAGGTTCTCAGGTTGAGCCTGACAGAATGCGTTTTGACTTCACTTTCTCTCGAGCATTAACTCCTGATGAAATTTTCAAGGTTGAAAACATTCTAAACAACTGGGTTGCAAAAGGTTTAGCAGTTCATACCGATGTAATGGATATTGAACAGGCAAAATTAACGGGTGCAACCGCATTATTTGGCGAAAAATACGGTGACGTCGTAAGAGTTGTTTCAATCGGCAACGAAACTTGTATTTCAAAAGAATTTTGTGCAGGAACTCATGCCAGAAACACTCGTGACTTGCGTTTGGTAAAAATTGTATCAGAATGTGCAATCGCTGCCGGCACAAGACGTATTGAACTTGCCGTTTCAAAAGCCGCATTTGACTTTATGAACGCA
Organism: uncultured Brachyspira sp.; assembly: GCA_900321895.1. Lineage (GTDB taxonomy): Bacteria > Cyanobacteriota > Vampirovibrionia > Gastranaerophilales > Gastranaerophilaceae > Scatousia. The sequence goes on along the minus strand of ONYB01000130.1, from coordinate 10,328 downwards.
AAAGTTAAAGAAATTGACAAACTTTCTATTATGTTCAAAACTCACTATGATGAGATCGTTGAACGTGTAGAAAAACTTCAAGAAGAAAACAAAGAACTTCAAAAAGAACTTGTTGCAGTAAAAGAAGAAAACACCAGAGCAAAATTCGCGTCATTCTTGTCAAAAGCTCAAGATATTGAAGGCGGAAAATTATTCATTACAAAAGTTGAAAACATTGACGGTAACGCAATTAAAGCAGGTATTGAATTCGCGGCACAAAAATTGGGCGAAAGTATAATTATTTTAGCTTCAAAACGAACTGTCGCAGTCAAAGTTTCTGATAGTTTTGTAAAAAAAGGTGTTAATGCCGGCAAAATCGTTGGAGAAATCGCAAAAGCAACCGGTGCAAACGGAGGCGGACGTCCAAACTTTGCACAGGGCGGAATTAAAGATTTTTCTAAACTTGATGAGATTTTGGCACAAGTAGAAGAAGAATTGAAAAAATAATTTTTCCATAAATATAATCGTAAGGCGGAAAATTCCTTCGGAATTTTCCGCCTTTTACTTTTTACCTAACCTTTGCCGAGGTTTCGTTGCTGCGGTTTCGGTTTAAAGATTTGTTTTTTTACATAGTCAAGCTTTCTGTCAAGTTTTCTCAAAAATTCTTGATTACGTTTTTTGGTTTGATGTGGAGATTTAATCATTCCCCAAGCTTCGCCACCTGTCAAATGTTTTTTATTTGAGAGATTGCAACTGTCTTTCATCATACGCATATATCCTTCTGCATACTTAAGTTGTTTTTCTCGTGAAAGTTTTAAATAATCAGACATCGTAATATTTTTTTCAAACCGAGTTCTTTTGAATACTTTTCAGACACCATTCGCAAAGAATCTGAATTCATTTGGATTAAGCCGCCATATTGAACTTTGCCTTTTTTGTCTTTATTTGCACTGGCAGGATTCCAGCCCCCTGACTCTTGATACATAAGTGCAAGAAGGTTTTCCGGCGAACAGTGAACCTTATTTGCCAACTCTACAACTGCATTTAAAAAATTATCCGAAAGTTCCGGCATGTTATCTTTTAATTTATTTTTTAATTCGGCTGCCCTAGGTGTCAATCCACTACGAGATTTTTTGCCGGAAGCTGCATTTGCAGTTTCCAAGTTTTTGGAAGTTTCCGACATATCAGAACCAGCTGCCAACATAAATACACTTTCTCCGGATGTAACAGCTTCATTAATTAAAAGTTCTCTAGAGAATTTTTTCGCCATTAATTCAGTTACTAAAAAATCTGTTGAAAATTCATGTACCATTATTAAAATCCTTCTTACATATATTATTACGGCATTTGTAGCAAAAATCTTTAATAAATATAAAGAAATATTAAAAAATCCGTTGAAAAATATTTTTAGAAAGACTAAAATATTATTTGAAAGAATTATGAAAAAGTTATTTTACATATTTATATGCATAATACTCACAACAACTCCGATATTTGCAAATAACGAGGATGCAGAAGATAATGCGGTTTATTTAAATTTAAGCAACCCAAAAGATGAACTAAACTTAAACATTTCTAAACCGCAAAAATTTAATACAGAAAAAATAGATTTAAAAAAATCTCAAAAACACAATTACAATGTAACCTCACAAAGCTTATACGAAAACAGCATTCGTGACCCGTACAAAAAACAAACCGCCTCATACACACACGAAAAAAAATACGGGAATTTTTCTTTCGGAACGAAGTACGACAGCACATTTAATCCCGACAACTACTCACAAACAAGTACAATGTTTACAAAATACAGCAAAAATAAATTTTCTGTCAGCACAGCATATAAGAATAATTCGTTTGCATCATGGAGTGATAGAGGGAAAGGAACATTTTCTTTTTCGCCGGAATACAAACTTAACAGCCATGTAACTTTGCAGAACATATATTCAACGAACTTTCTTGATAAAAACAGAAAAAATGAACTTTTATTCAGTGTAAACCCGTTTAAAGACGACAGGATGAATTTTGACATTGGTGCAGGTCAAATATATTCCGAAACAGACTCTGCTCCAGTTCGTTCTCAGTTAAAATTTTCAACAAAATTCAGATTTTAAAAAGGTAAGATTATGGAAATAAAAACAAATGTAATGCGAGCATTAGATAAACACAAAATAAATTACAAACATTACACATACGCAGATACAGATGCAGTGAGCGGAATGGAGGTTGCAACCGTTTTGGGACAAAATCCCGAACAAGTTTTCAAGACTTTGGTTACAACAGGCAAATCGGGAAACCATTATGTTTTTATGCTTCCTGTTGAAAAAGAATTGGATTTAAAAAAAGCTGCCCATGCGGTTGGCGAAAAACACGTCGAAATGCTTAAATCTAAAGAACTTTTACCGTTTACGGGCTACATCCACGGCGGTTGTTCTCCGATTGGAATGAAAAAATTTTTCAAAACAACAATAAATTCTTCAGCAAAAGATTTCCCGACAATAATTTTCAGTGCAGGCAAAATCGGCTATCAAGTCGAAACCTCGCTTGAGGAATTGGCAAAAGTCGTAAAATTTCAACTTGCCGATATCACCACAGAAAATTCTTAATCCAATTCAATTTTTATTGCACCTTGGCGGAAAACTTTAACATCATCATCAAAAACTCCGACAACAGTTGACTCCAAACCTTTGCAAAAACATCCGCAATCATCAATTACCAAATCCGCAAGTTCTTCCATATTTTCTTTAGCTTGCTCAAAGCTTTTGGCAGACGGTTGGTGCGAAAGGTTTGCACTGGTCGTTGCAAGCACGTGATTTGGTGCAATTTCACAAATTTCTTTAAAAATTTCATTATCAGGAACACGAATTCCAACAGTATCCATATTTGATGTAATATAATCAGGCGTCATTTCGGGATTTTTTTTGACAACAAGGGTCAATGCCCCCGGAAAATATTTTTTAATCAGTTTTTGCCCGATTTTTGGAATTATTTTTACATAATTCAAAAGATTATATGTTTCGTTCGACATCAAAATCAACGGTTTTTGAGCCTCCCGTTTTTTGATTTCGTAAATCTTTTTGACTCCTTTTTCACTCGACGGCAAACAGCCTAAACCCCAGACGGTATCTGTCACAAAAGCGATTACACCATCATTCTCCAACACTTTTTTGATTTCTTCTTTATTTTTTAACATTGTTAACATCCTCCAATTTTGGACTTGAAATTTTTACGAAATACGTTATAATAAAAGTATAAGGGAGTTGATGAAACTCCGTTTAAGTTTCACCAACTTTATCACCCCTTATAAAAATAGATAGACTATTTTTATTAAAATCTCTAGTACCGCTAGAGATTTTTTTAATAGCTCTCTATTTATCATTTAAACCTCCTTTCCGCCCATATCTATCACTAATACTGTTGTGGCGATGGAGGTTTTTTCAGGGCTACCCTTATATTAAATTTTCAAAGTTCACTACTTTTTGAACCTGCTCAAAAGTCTTTGAGCGAGTTCTGATGCGTAATCCATTTTCATCAAAAGATTAAGCTCAACATAAACCGCAAGGCAAACCGCACCGATTGAGAAAATTTTCACCAACTCAAATACATATTTAGGAAGGCTTACGACTTTGTCATAACCGATTGAGAGAGCTCCACAAATTATCAAGGTTACAAACCCTGCCACACACATTTTCAACAGATTTACAAACAAAGTTTTGTAATCCATTTTGAGTTTTTTTGTAATCAAAGTTCCAAGAATAACCGCATTAAATAAGGTTACGAGTGAAGTTGATAGAGTAATTCCGCCAATACTCATGTGCATTATATTTATGAACAGCACATTCAACAGAACCTTCAAAACTATTGATGAAAATGCGACCACAAACGGAGTTACACTATCATTGAACGAATAATAAACCCTTGTAATTGAATCTCTGAACACATAAGGTAAAATCGACACAGACAAAAACCAAAGAGCCTCTGTCACCATAAAGGTTGCACTTGCGTCGAACGCACCACGTTCAAAAACAACTCGAACCCCGTCTAACCCGACAACAAGAATACCTATAATAATCGGAATTGCACCAAAGAAAAGGACTCCGACACCTTTGTTGAAATAATTTCTGATACCTTCATAATCCTTATCCGCAACAAGTCTTGCAAAAATTGGGAACAAAGGAACCAAAAATGCCGTAACCAAAATCCCGACAGGGAACTGAAAAACCCTATTTGCATAACCGATTGCCGTCCACGCACCCTCTCTCAAAGCTGACGCGAAGAACATATCTACGTAAATATGGATTTGTCCCACAGTTGAACTCAAAACCGCAGGAAACAAGAGTTCACAAATATTTTTGTACTCAACATTATGAAAAACATCAAGATTAGGCTTCAGTCTAAACCCGAGTTGTCTGATTTTCGGATACTGCATAATCCATTGGCAAACCGCACCGATTGTCGTTGCCCACGCAAGAGCAACACCGGTATTGTCCTTGCCGTTTGCACCCATAACCATTGCAATAATTATGAGTGACATAATTATCGGGGACAGATTCGGTAACATAAAATATCTGTACGTTACCAAAATCCCGTAATAAATTCCGACAATTCCGCCAATAATCAAAACAGGTGACATAATTTTTAAGTGATATGCCGCAAGCGAAATTAACTCAGCATCACCACCCGAGGCGATAATTCCCATTATTTGCGGAGCAAAAAAGTAGCACAAAACCGCCAATATTGTGAAAAATATTATGGTTGTCGTCATAAAAGTGCTATACAATTTGTTAACTTCTTCTGCGGGTTTTTCCTTCAAATTCGGGATTAATTTTGAAAAAATTGCAACCGTTGCACTATGGAAAGGCCCACCGACACCACCAAGCAAAATAATTGCAAGTGCGGGGATTTGGTACGCATAAAAGTATGCGTCAGAAACTGTTGACGCACCGTAATAATTTGCAATTACCACATCCCTTATAAAACCTATCAATTTTGAAAAAATTGTTACTACCGCTATTAACCATGCCGCCTTCAATAAGCTCGGCGTTTTATCATCACCAGATGTCTGACTTGTCATCTTTTCCTACCAATTCCACGTATAATTTTAATGATTTCTTCACGTAACTTCCTGCAAATTCAGGAGATGTAAATATTATTGTATTTTCACCCTGTTTTATATATTTTGAAATATCTATTTCCGCAAACCTTTTATATCCCATTAACTCTCTCGGCAAATCAAACACCTGACTTCTACCGTTGATATTTACGGACAAATTACTTACCCCGAGTCTGTTGTCAATTTTTATAACCGCACTATTTTTTGCGGCATAAAAATGTTGAGTGCTAATCGGCTTGTCATTTTAAATTGTCACAGGTTTTGTCGTAATTGAAATTCCTGTATAATAATGTTTCAGAATTTTATCATAAGGCAGGTGCAATTCAGTCGCCATAAACCCTGCACCATACTGGCTCATTCCGACACCGTGACCAAAACCGCCACCGTATGCCTTGACAGAAACAAGATTTCCGCTTTCGTCTTTAATATTGTCAAAAACTACATTCGCACTCGGCAAAGCTTTGCCGTCTTTAGTAATCAATCTTCTTACGACCAATTCTTTGTATATTTTATAAGTTCGACTATCAGTAACGACTTCCATTTCCATAATCTTACCGCTGTCACCACGTCTGACAACCTTTAACTCTTTAATATCGTCCAACACATCGCCCTTATTAAATGCAGGTTTTACAAAGCCTGTTACAGATTGTGCGGCAAGAGTTCCTTGCAAAGCTTTTTTCAATTCATCAGCTGTCCACTCTCTTTGCCAACGAAAATACGAGGAGCGAATATCATAAGCATCAGGTCTTGACTTATAATATGCTGCGGCAGCTTCTTCCGTGTTAAGAGGAGGCTGAGAAAGAATATCCGGTTTAGCTTTCAGATACGGTTTTTCCTTTGACGGAAATTCTTTCGTCATCGGATCAGAAAACGCATTTGAAAAACTTTCCGTATAACCACCTGCCGTTGATGAATATTGAGCAAGAATTAAGTTCCAATCATATATTGCGACAAGCCCCTCTGTTTCTTTAACCGCTTGATTTGAAAGTGCCTTTTCCGTATTTGCACCATAATAAACTTGACTTGCTACAGAATCCACAACGTCATAATTCGAAGAAGCCTTAACTCTCGGAGAAAGCACATAATTTCTAGCAGCAACACTTTGAGCTTTCAAAGCTTCAAGCCCGAAGCTAACGGGCATTTCATTCGGAACAACTCCTTTCAAATACTCCTCAACCTCAATCATATTAACAAGATTGAAATAACCGTTTTTGGTTTTTGAGATTTCAAACACCCCGTGATACAAAGCTTGTTTGCCGGCACGTTTCAAATCTTTTACCCCTAAAAGTCCCGTCGGACAAAGTATTCTCAAGGTTGAGGTCGGCTTTAAAATAACCGTTCCGTCCGCTTGAGTTACGGTAATCGAATTATCCGCCTCTAATTTAATATTGATATTTGTGTTTGCGGGAATATTTTTAACCGCATTATCACCGTCGCAAAGGACAATTCCCGATGTTCCAAAAATCGAAATATTTTTGTAAACCCACGTTTTAAAAGAGTTTGCCCCAATACCTACACGAACCACCTCTGAGGTCGGAGTGGAGGCAATCGTATTTCGAATTTCAGCCTCACGAGCGATTTGCAAAGTCGTTGTCGGAATATTTGCCGAAAAAGCCTTCACCGGCAATGCTGTCAAAAATATATTTAATAATAAAATAATACCAAGAACTCTCATACTTATATTATATGACAAAAAATTCATCACACATCAAAAATTTTGCGTATGATGAATTTTTTTTGTACTTTAGTTTATAAAAATTTATTTAGCTTCCAAAATTGTACCATCTTTGGAATCTTTTACAACAATTCCGCACTCATCAAGAGTAATTCGGATTTTATCGGCAACATCCCAATTCTTTGCATCACGTGCTTCTTTTCGATATGCAATCAATTCATCCATTGTTTCAAACTTTTTATCCAAAACTTTTGAAACTTTTTCAAGAGCATTCTTAATTTCATCTTCCGAAAGTTGAGCTTTTTCAAAACTAAACCCGAGAACTGTTGCTAATTTATACAAAATTGTAAAAGCATTTTTATCGTCTTTGTTCGCCTTATTGGCAAGTTCAAACAAGACTGCAAGAGCTTTTGACGTGTTCAAATCGTCATCCATTGCCTCAACGAATTTTGCATATTCTTCGGTTTTTGTAATATCCAAATCTTCGTTAATTTGAGTGCGTTTTGCATTCAACATTCTCTTAACACCCGCCTGAGCTGAAGAAAGTGCCTCATCCGAAAACTCTACAGGCATTCTGTAGTGGTTTGTCAAAATGAAGAAACGAATTGTGTTTGCATCATATTTTTTGAGCAAATCATCGATTGTCAAAAAGTTTCCAAGAGATTTTGACATTTTTTCTTTATTAATAGTCACAAAACCATTGTGCAACCAGTAGTTTACGAACTTGCAGCCATTTGCACATTCTGATTGTGCAATTTCATTTTCATGGTGAGGGAATATCAAATCTGCCCCACCGGCATGTATATCAATGGTTTTGCCTAAATATTTACGGCTCATTGCAGAACATTCAATATGCCACCCCGGACGACCTACTCCCCAAGGCGAATTGTAACCGAATTTTTCATCTTTTTTCCAAAGTGCAAAATCCAGCGGATCTTCCTTTTGTTCTCCAACCTCAATTCTCGCACCGCTTTCGAGTTGGTCAATCGGCTGTTTTGAAAGATAACCGTATTTCGGGAATTTCTTCACTCTAAAATACACATCCCCGTTTGCCTCGTAGGCATAACCGTTTTTAATTAAATCTTTCACAATAGAAATCATTTCGCCGAGAGTTTTTGTCGCAAACGGTTCAATATCAGGCTTCAAGGTGTTAAGTGCTTTCATCGAATTCGCGAACTGCTTATACCAATATTGAGAAACTTCTTCCGGTGTCTTTCCTTCCTTTTCGGCTTTTTTCAAAATTTTATCGTCCACATCCGTAACATTACGGCAATACGTAACATCATAACCTTTAAATTTTAAATATCTGTATAATATATCCCAAGTTATATAACATCTTGCATGTCCCAAATGTGCGTAGTCATAAACCGTTGGGCCACATACATACATCTTGACCTTATTGCCGTCTATCGGCGTAAATTCTTCTGTTTGATTTGTGTAAGAATTGTGTAATTTCATAAATCATCCCTCATATTTTAACCCTATTTTATCACAAAAATCTTTTCGCAAAATCAGTTAATAAAACATTTTTGTTTTGTGCTAAAATACTAATATGTTTTATTTTGATGAAATTAACGGAAAAAAGGTTATGAAAAGTGATATGATTGAGGCAAATCACTTTTTTACGACCCGCGAAACAATTATAAAAACTAAAGAAAAAAACTTTGAACCTCTCGTTGAAGAAAACAAAAAATCAGTTTGTAAATATTTTCACATAAGTAAAGAAAATCTGATTTCGCCACAACAAACCCACACCTCTAATATCGAAATTTGTAAAATCGACAAGTCTGACTATCCGGATACAGACGGGCTAATTTTGACAAATCCTAATCAAGCGATTTTTCTAAACTTTGCAGACTGCACTCCGGTTCTTTTTTATGACAAAGTCCTAAAAATAGGAGCAGTTTCCCATGCCGGTTGGCGAGGAACAGCAGGTAGAATTGCCCCAAAAACCGCTCAAAAAATGATTGAGCTCGGCTCAAAACCCGAAAACATCGCTGTTGCAATCGGAGCAGCAATTTCAATGTGCTGCTACAATGTCGGAGAAGAAGTTCTCGAAAAGTTGAAAGCCACCGTAAATGATTTTAGCGGACTTTCTGAATTTAGAAACGGCGAAACTTTTGTTAATTTAAAAGAAATAAATGCCCGCCAACTACAAGAATTTGGGATAAAAAATATTGATATCTGCCCGTATTGCACCTCTTGCAACAACGATTTATTCTTCTCGTACAGAAAAGAAAACGCAACAACCAATCGCCATAGTGCAGTTCTTTTCTTAGGCAAATAAACTTTTTGATAATTAGAAGGGGCGAATTGTTTCACAATTCGCCCCTTCTTCAAAACCAATTATACTCCTTATTTTACAAAGAAACTTGTATCAAGATTTGCATAAATCTTGATTACACCACCCTGAATAGGAGTAGACGACATTTGAGGTGCAGTAGCCTCAACACCACCGTCAGCCATCATATTTTTTGCCATAAGTCTGTATTGAACAACATTACGAGTGTTTGTAGAACAGCTTGCGTTCATTGACTTTACACCTAAAATATATGAACCTGCTGATTTTGCCATAATATCGGCTCTGGTACGAGCTTTTTTGGCTGCAATTCCAATTAAATCATTACATTGCATATCGTAATTCGACACCGAAAAAGTCAAATTATTCACATCAGTCGCTCCGAGAGAAATAGCTTTGTCAATCATATCACCAACTTTTGAGATGTTTTTAGTTTTTACGACAATACTGTTTGAAACCTCGTATTTATCAAAAACTCTCCTGTTGTTTGTATATCTGTAAACAGGGGTTGCATTGTAATCAGAAGTTTTTATATAATCCCCTTTTGTAAAATCAATCATTAATTTTAAAGCATTATAGACCTTGTCGGAAGTTTCTTTGTTATCCAAAGTTGCCTTTTGCATTGATTTTGCATCAGATGTCTTTACCGCAATACTAACCTCAACAACATCCGGTGAAATTTCTGTATTTGCAGAAGTTGAAACTGTTACGTAACCTTTCATATCCTTTTCTTCTGCCGCATTAACCGAAATTGCGGTTACGCCAGCCATAAGTGCCATTGCAGTTACTGCAATCAAAACCTTCTTCATAATTTCTCCTTATCTTCAGATTTTTCTTCCTGAACATTATCAGACACCTTCTTAGCCAAAACAGCTTGCTCTTCTTCGATTTTTTTTGTTATTTCTTTTAATGTTTCAGGTTTCAAAAGCATTGCATTAAGCCGTCTTGCCTCTTCTTGAATTTTTACTCTATCCATTAACATTTTCATTTCAGCATCATTTAATTGCTCAGGTTCACTGAAAGAAACAAAGACCTTCTTGCCGCTAGCGATATAACCTGTCAAAGCTACCGCCGCCCACAGCAAAAGCCCTTGCCATACATTTATTATCGGTGCTGCAAGATATGCGGATACCAAATTATTCCACAAATACATTGCAACCTTCGCCGGAAATACCACAAATCCGGCAACCAGACACACCCCGATAAACATAATTGTTAAAAATCCACGAAATCCGTTTATCTCAATTATTTTTGTATTACCATTT
>ONYB01000149.1 GCA_900321895.1 uncultured Brachyspira sp. | reverse complement strand
TGCGACAATGGTTCATGGGCTTGTTGATACGGTATTTTTCAGACCGCAAATCCAGTTTCTCTTCTGGACAATGGTTGCAATAATCTCGGCAACATTGAAAAATAAGCCGATTTTGAAAAGAGTAAAATAAGAGTTTTTGATTTAAGGCGGGGCAATTCGTACGAATTGCCCCGCCTTCTTTGTAACAAAATATTACAATTATAGTAAATTAATTATTACAATTATAGTAAATTACTTGAAAAATTTTTGATTATTAAGTATAATAATTACACTTATTGCGTTTTTAGAGTTTGTAAAAAAACTTAAAGAAAAGCCCCAAAAAAGGCAATAAGTACCGACGTATGGTTTTATATTAAATATATGTGTAGATAGTTATAAACAGTTAAAGTAGGGATATGGTAGTAAAATCAATCAGTACAGCGGAAATTAGTAATGCCCGCACAAGACAACAGAACAGCAAAAACAACAACAAACCGACAATACAACCTTCATTTCAGGGCGGTTTTAATCCTGTCGTGACTCTTATGGATGCAATCGACAGAGGCGGTTTTGCTGCGTCATTTATTGCTCAAGACGGTATCGGTATGGTCTACCCTCGTATTAAAGAAGGGTTGAACCGTGGCAGAGAAATTGATGAAAATGGCAAAAAGCATGGATCTTTGAACTGGGAATTTGCAAGAAAAGAAGGTATCCGTGAAATTTTAAGCGGCCCGAGTGCTTTTATTATTCCGTTTTTTATAATGCAAGGTATAAAAAAATATTCCGGTACTGCGAATAACGTGTCTATTGATATGATTAAGGGGTTAGGTAAAAACTTTGAAGAATTTGCTCAAACCTCTCCTGATGCAATCAAAAATACCGCAGAAGCTAAAAAACTGTTCTATAATCAGGTGTTTGAAAATGTTTTGAGAACCTCTACTCAAGAAATTCAGCCTGACAAAACCGTTAAAAATACACTTTCTGATGCAAAAATCAAAGAATTGGCAAGTTCTTTCACTGAAAAAACAATCGAAATCGAAAATGCCAAATCAAAAGGTTTTGTAAGAAATCTTATCGGTAAAACGGTTTCCGGTTCAAAAGAAGATTTGACGCAGGCTTTGACGGATGAATTTATGTTGCTTAGAAAACAAAATCTTTCACCGTCAGTAAACGAAATGTCAGCATCATTGAAGGTCCCGGGAAGGGAAAATCCAATAGGTGAATCCTTCAAGAAAATGCTCGGTTCAATCAAAGATTTTTCTGACGATGCAATTTCTTCAACTCAGAAAAAACTTGCAAAAGCTCCTGATACAAATATTTCTGAATTTATCCAAAAATTTGTTTCAAGACGTTCAGGTTCGAGATTTGTTTCTAACATGTCAATGTTCTTGGCAGTTGTCGGGTTCTATACTTTAATTCCGAAACTTTATAATATGGGATTAAAGGAAAACCCTGCGTTGAAACAGCAAAATCAAGGGGTACAGGCCGCTCCTGCAGCTCAAGGTACAACGGAAAAAGCCACAGATACTCCTGCTAACGGCAAAAAAGATGTAGCCTTCCAAGGTGCAGGACTTCAAAAAGCACTTTCAAAGACTGGTGATGCCGTTTCGAATTTAAGCTGGTTGAAAAATTTATCAGACAATTTTGAATTTAACGGTCCTTCAATGTCAGTTCCGGCAATGCTTACTTTGCTTTTCGGTTTTTGCTTGCCGCCTAGATACATTCAAGCTCAAGACAGCTATGACAGACGGGAAATCTTAGTTCGTGATGTTTCAAGTTTTACAGCAATATTGTTTGCGGCAGAAGCTCTAAAACGTGGTTGCTCTAACGTATTTTCAAAAGTTACCGGGCTTGCACTTAACACAAAACCGCAGGATCACGATAAGTCTGTTCTTCACAAATTCAAAAACTACTTCACTCCTGGGGAAGGTATCAACGTATTGAAATCAGAAGCTATTGTTTCTAAATATTCAGATATCGAAAGCTACAAGGGCGGAATTAACGGGTTCTTTGATTTTATCGAAAACAATGGCGGTAATATCAAAAAAGTTCTCAGACTTGATAAAACTGTTAAGGCAAACGCTGAGGCTATCGTCGGCAAACCTTTGAAACAGGCTACTGCTGATGAAATCAAAAATGCCTTCAAAAATGTTAAAAACCAAGACGCTTTGAAGAATATCTACAATGCATTCAAAAACAAAGACAATAAATATATCAAAATTGCAAAAACTGCAAACAGTTCATTTGGTTTTGTGTCAACATTAGTT
>ONYB01000124.1 GCA_900321895.1 uncultured Brachyspira sp. | reverse complement strand
TACGAAATCGTTGACAACTCTATTGACGAATCTTTAGCAGGGTTCTGTACCGATATTCACGTTACCATTCACAAAGATAACAGTGTTACCGTTGAAGATAACGGCCGCGGCATTCCTGTTGATATTAAAGCCGACACTGGCAAATCCGCACTTGAAATCGTTCACACCGTTCTTCACGCAGGCGGAAAATTCGGTGACGGCGGTTACAAAGTGTCTGGCGGACTTCACGGTGTTGGTGCGTCTGTCGTTAACGCACTTTCTGAAAAATATATCGTTGAAGTTTCTCGTCAAGGCTACGTCTGGAAACAAGAATATATGAGAGGTGAACCGATGACTCCGGTCGAAAAAGGTGCTGCTACTGAAAAAACCGGTACGAAAACAACCTTCTGGCCTGATCCGGAAATCTTTACCGAGACTACAGAAATCGACTGCGATGTAATCGCTAACAGACTTCGTGAAATGGCATTTTTAAACAAAGGTTTGAAAATCATCTTCCACGTTGACGCAACAGGCTCGGAAGAAACCTTCCACTATGCAGGCGGTATCGGAAGTTATGTTGAATTTTTGAATAAAAATAAAACCGTACTCCACGACAAACCGATTTACATCGACAAAGTCGTTGACGCTATGCAAGTCGAAGTCGCTATGCAATACACTGATGCATACAACGAAAGTGTTCTTTCCTTTGCGAACAACATCAACACCCACTCGGGCGGTACCCACTTGACAGGGTTCAGAAACTCTATCACTCGTGTTTTCAACGATTACGCAAGAAAAAATAACATCTTAAAAGATTCTGATCAAAACCTTTCCGGTGAGGACGTCAGAGAAGGCTTGACGGCAATCGTTTCCGTCAAAATTCCTAACCCTGAGTTCGAAGGTCAGACAAAAGAAAAACTAGGTTCGCAAGAAGCTATGGGAGCGGTTCAAGACGCTGTTAAAGAAAAATTACAAGAATGGTTAGAATTTAACCCGAAAGTCGCTAAAATGATTCTTGAAAAAACTCTGCAAGCTCAACGTGCAAGAGAAGCTGCAAGACGTGCAAGAGAACTTACCAGAAGAAAATCCGTTCTTGAAAACTCAACCCTTCCTGGTAAACTCGCCGACTGCTCAAACAGAGAACCTGAAAAATGCGAAATCTACATCGTTGAGGGTGATTCTGCGGGCGGTTCTGCAAAACAAGGCAGAAACAGAATGTTTCAGGCTATTTTGCCACTAAGAGGTAAAATCCTTAACGTCGAAAAAGCAAGATTGGACAAAATTTACGCAAACAACGAAATCCAATCCATGGTTCAGGCTTTCGGTATTAACATTTCTAAAAACGAAGAAGATGTCGGAATCGACAAGCTTAGATATCACAAAATTATCATCATGACCGATGCGGATGTCGACGGTGCTCACATCAGAACCTTGCTTTTGACATTCTTCTTCCGTTATGCAAAACCGCTTATCGATAACGGCTATGTTTACATCGCTCAACCGCCTTTGTTTAAGGTTACAATCGGAAAGAATATAGAATACTTATACGACGAACACGCTCTCGACAAAATGTTGAAAGAACGTGGTATCAAGTCATTGAGCCTTTCTGATAAGAAAAAATCTAACGTAAAAACAGGCGATGATCTACTTGAACTGGTCAAAAATATGGCAACATTCTACAACTCTTACAACAACCCGATTTTGAACTTGTATCCTGCAGTTGTTTTGAGAGGTTTGGTACGTTCGGGAATTACTCCTGAAGATTTTGAAGATCAAGCTAAAATGAACGAAATCATCGACTATTTGAACCACTACCTGAAAGATCACGCAGAAAATTACAACATACACGATGCGGCAAAATATGTGGCTTCTTTAAAATATACTCCTGAAAATTCAAAATATTCAATTCAGTTGAATTTCAACGAAGAAGAACACGTTATTTTGAACCAAAACATCATCAAGAGTTCGGAATTCAAGAGATTAAAGACTGCTTATCCGCTCATCAGAGATTATTTGATTGAAGAGTCCGACGGATTACTTTTGGAAACAGATACCGAACAATATGATATCAATTCATTTGAAAAACTTCAAAAAATCATTGATGACAGAGGTCAAAAAGGTATGACAATCCAGCGTTTCAAAGGGTTGGGTGAAATGATGCCGCAACAACTTTGGGAAACAACTATGGATCCTTCTACAAGAACTTTATTGAAAGTTAGCATTGAAGACGCAATGCTTTGCGATCAGTTGTTCGATATTCTTATGGGTGACAAAGTTGAACCGCGTCGCGACTTTATTGAAGCCAATGCCGTTTACGCAACAAACATTGATACATAGGAAGAAATAAACAATTCAAAAAAAATGCAGGTGTCGAAAATTTCGAGCCTGCATTTTTATGGGAATTTTTCATAAAAAAAACCACTTTTGGGAAAAAGTGGAAGGGGAAAAAAGTTACGAAATTGTAATTTTAGGAAATATAGGAAAAGGAAATTATTAAAATTTTTACGAGAAAATGTTGAATGTTTTTTCAACGTTTTTATCAATTACCGACTTAACCGCATCATATTCCGTTTGCAATGCGTTATGTTCGGTATCAAGTTTTTTCAATTCAAGGTCAAATTGGTTATCTTTCTTTTCAAGATCATCAAGTTTGTTCTTGTATTTTTGTTCAATCAGAGCAATTTCTCTTTCATCTTCAACTTCTTGAATAGCCGTATCGGAATCGATTGAAGTCGGAACGAATTTTTTATCTGTTGTTGAATAGTATTCAAGCAAGAGTTTGCCGTCACGCAAGCCTTGTTCAAACCAAGCATTATCTTTGTAAGTTTTGTCCGGCTCATCTTCTGTATAAAAACCTGCACTCAACATTTTTTGGAAAATATTCGACAAATATTTGATATAACCTGTGTTGTCAGAATTAGCACCTGTTTTGAGTTTGTCGAGTGAATCAGAGTCACCGTAATATGCTTCTGTCAAAGAAGTTGCGTAGTCATACATTTCTCTTTGTTCTTGAGTTGTACCTTCATAGTTAAGAGCTTTTGTAGTCTTAGCCCCAGTTTTCAAATCTGTCAAAGTATATGTCGGGTAACCGTTAAATGCGTCAGTACCAAATGAAGTGTAACCGAAATCCAATCCGTGTTCATCGTCACCATAGTGTAAGCCTACAGATGTAAGGTATTGATCCCAAGCCTCATGAATTTTTTGTTTAGCAAGAGCTTTATCTTCTTCTGAAGCTGTACTTTTTTCAGAAATATCAATAGTTGCTTGAGAATAACCCATTGCAGCCAAAAACTTGTTCAAGTCACCGTTACCGCTTTCAAACGCTTTAGCTTGAGCAGCAGTAACAAGAACTTTGCCTTTGCTATCGGTAACTACGTACTGTTTACCGCAAGCAACCGTGTTATACCCTGTCATAAGCCCGTAAGAAATATCTGTGTAAACCTCTTCAGAATCTTTAAAACCTGTCAAAACAGTAAGTTTTGTAGCATCCAAAGATTCAAGGTAGTCATTATTAAGTTGTTCAGTTTGGTTAGCAAGTCTTATTTTAGAATAAGAGAGGTCTTGGGCAGAATTTTCGTTATCGGTCATTCTTGCCGTAAGACTAAGTAATCTTGCTTGTGAAGCTGACATACCCATAGGTCTTGTTCAATTCCTTTCTTTAATCGTAACTTGTATTCTTATATACGGCACACTGTGATAAAAACTTTAGGAATTTGTTGAAACATGTTAAGAAAATGTTACATACCGAGGTGAATAAGTAAATAAGTAAATAAGTGAATAAGGTAATAAGTTCTTATCAGGTGCTATGCACCAAATCGAATATTTCCCTCTCCAAAGTGATAGTGAGGCTTAAAGAATTGCCCGCCTCTCCAATCGTAATTTCCGTCATAGTCGCTTATAATCCGTTCGTAAAAAGGAGGGAATATGTCCAGACCTATATCTAAATCAATTTACAAAATTGCCGAAAAAAACGAAACAAACAAAATCGTCATCTTTACCCAGTACCTGAAAATCGACGGTGAACTCAACATGCCGGAAAGATTTTGCGAAGAATGCCACGAAGATATAATTACGCTTGAGGACGCAACTGTTTGCAGACTAAAAGATTATTGCGAATGCAACGACAGTGACTGCGATTGCAACGATTACGCCTGTTTCAGGTATGATTGGCTTAATATAAATGTTGACGAAATCGTCGCCTACAGCATTTTGGCGTAACCCTAAACCTCGTTGTACTCTTGAATAGATACAGACTCAACTCCTTCAATCTTTTGGAACATTTTGTATGTTGATTGAAGGGGTTTTCTGTCGTTTATGTCAATAATAACGTTAATTTTTGTGAGGTTCTCATCCTGCTTGCTTTGCTTTTTGGAAATTTCGTGCAGATTCGGGTATTTGTCTACGATAAAATCGTAAATTGTGTTTGAAAACTCGTTTCCGCAAGTAAGGTTAATTTTCAATCTACGCAAATTCTTTGTGCTCTTGATAAGTACATTTTTTTCAAAAAATCTTACCGAAATAAGTACCAAAACCGTCAAAACCGTTGCTATTAGGGCAAGCAGGAACATGCCTGTACCGCACGCCATACCTATACTTGCTGCCATCCAAAGGGTTGCGGCTGTCGTAATCCCGAAAATTGTTGCCCCGTGTCTTAAAACCGTACCGCCACCGATAAAACCGATACCTGTAACGACTTGTGCCGCAACACGGGAGGTATCTCTTATCCCTGTTGCGTGGTCGATAAGAACATTATCCCCGTTGGCAAATGTCGGAAAACCATACACTGAAAGGATTGTAAACACGCAAGCCCCGACACAAACAAGAATATTTGTCCTCAAACCCGCATATTTGTTTGTCATTTCACGTTCCAAACCTACGGCAAAGCCCAACAGCACCGCCATAAGCACTCTTATAAATATTGAAAATTCCGTACTTTGTAATATATTTTCCAACATAACTTCTCCATAATTCGCCTTGATTGCCTATCGAACTTTGCTTTTCGGGTCAAGGACATCTCTTATTGTATCACCTATAAGGTTAAACGCCAATACCGCAATAAAAATTAAAAATCCGGGGGTCAAGAGCCAAGGTCTGTAAATAATATTCGTATATTCTTGTGCTTCTTTTAGCATATTTCCCCAGCTTGCGTCAGGTTGTTGGATACCAAGCCCCAAAAAGCTTAAGCCTGATTCCGAAAGAATATAAGATGGAACGGAAAGGGTCATCGCCACGATTACAAAACTCGCTGTCTGCGGTAAAATGTGTTTCACAATAATACGCAAACGTGATGCCCCGATTGACTTTGCAGCCTGCACAAATTCTTGATTTTTTATGGATAAAACCATTCCTCGAACAACTCTCGCAAATCCTGCCCAACCAATCATGGCAAGGATTACAACTATTAGTATAAACCTTTGAACGCTTGTCATGCCTGCCGGTAAAATCGACGCAAGGATTATCAAAAGATAAAAACTCGGAATAGACATAATCGCTTCAGCAAATCTCATCATTAGAGTGTCGACAATTCCGCCAAAATATCCCGCAATTCCACCATACAAAAGTCCAATCGGAAAAAGTACAAATAATGCTAAAAATCCGATTGTCATAGAAATTCTTCCGCCAAATAACAACCGTGAAAAGACATCACGTCCGTTAATATCCGTTCCTAACAGAAATAATCGTCCGTCACTGTCTGTTGTCACAAGATGACGACTTGCCGGAATAATTCCTAAAAATTTGTACGGTTGACCTTTTGCAAAAAATTTTACGTAGTGTTTTTGGCTTCTGTCTAAATTGTAGACAATTCGCAAGTTTTCATTATCAAAACTTCTTGTATAATTGTAGGTATAAGGTTTTGAAAATTTACCGTTTTCGTCAATTACAAAAATTTTGGAAGGAGGCACGTATGCCATGGTTCTGTCCGAAAAATCTTTTGTGTACGGTGCAATAAAATCCGCAAAAAATAAGGCAAAATAAATTATACCCAAGACAATCAGGGCGATTTTTGCAAATTTATCTTTCATTAGTTGTCGAAAAATTTCTCTAATCATGCTTTCACCCTAATCCTCGGATCTGTGATAATAAGGAGAATATCTGCGATTAAGTTACCCAAAATCAGCATTATTGCTCCCATCATCAAAGATGCCATTACAAGATTTATATCGGACTTCATAACAGCCTCCAATATCAATCGACCAAGCCCCGGATATTGGAACACGTATTCTGTTAACGCAGCCCCGCTCAACAACCCTGCAAACTCAAATCCCAACATGGTTATCATCGGATTTATTGCATTTCTGAGTGCGTGTTTATAAATAACATCAAATTCGCTCAAACCTTTTGCTCTTGCAAATTTTACATAATCACTGTCTAAAACATCAAGCAAATTTGCTCTCATCTGTCTTTGCAGTCCCGCAAGTGAAATTGTGAAAAGAACGGTTACAGGCAAAATCAAATGATGTGTAATATCCCAAACCTGCCCACCAAAAGACATTTCTAAAAAGTTGGAACTCGTAAGCCCGCCAATCGGGAACCACCCCGTTTTGACCGCCATAATCAGTAACAAAACCGCAAAGAAAAATGAAGGGATTGCCATTCCGACACTCGTCAAAACCGTCAAAATTCTATCAAAAGGTGTTTTCCACTTCAAGGCCGCCGCCACACCTAGCGGAATTCCGACAATCCAAGTTAAGGCAATTACAATCGTTGTTAAAAGTAATGTGTTTGGAATTCGCTCTTTTAATTTGTCGGAAACCTTTTCTCCGTTTGAGGTTATACCCAAATCACCTTTTACAAACGATTTTGCCCATTTACCATATTGTACGATTATAGGTTTGTCTAATCCGAGTCTTTGAGTTTCTTTTTGCAATGTTTCTTGTGAAACAGAAGGGTTAAGCCTCAATTCTGCAAGCGGATCTACAGGGCTTAGTCTGATTATGAAAAAGCTGATTATGGATACCAAAATCAAAAGCGGTATGGATTGTAATATTCGTTTTAAAATATATGTTAATATTTTCATTATTCCCCTTTTGAAGGCTCTTTCGCCTCGTAGATTTCCTCAATATTATATGTAACCCCGCCGAGCGATGTCGGAAATACGTTTTTAAACTTCGTTCTTATTGCCGTAATTCTTAGCGGTGAATAAATATATACAAACGGCTTTTCTTCGTAAACGATTTTTTGATATTCATCGTAGAATTTTTTGCGAGCTTCAAAAGTCGTCGCTAAAGCTCCTTGCGTATAAAGATAATCTAATTCTTTTTCCCAAGGATAGCGATCGTCCTTTGTATATCCCGCAGGTCTTTGGTTAAACATGTGTAAAGTTCCGTTTGACATCCAAACATTTTTACCGCCGTTCGGTTCAAGCGGAGAACCGGTCAGCCCCATTATGACAATATCCCAGTCACTCGTGTTAACAAGTTTGTTAACAAGCGAATTAAATTCAATAGGTTTGAAGTTAATTTTCATTCCCAAATCTTCCAAGTCCTGTTTAACCATAACTCCAATGGCTTCACGTTCGGTGTTTCCGGCATTTGTAAAAAGATTGAATTCGACATGATTTCCGAATTTGTCCATCAGATGCCCTTTTTTATCCCACCAATAACCTGATTTTTTCAACAAATCCTTTGATTTCTCAATATTTCTGTCATAGGGTTTTAAATTTTTATTCAAATAAATTGAATTTAAGCTTTCCGCCGTGTATAAAGGTGCAGCAAGTCCGTTTGCGATATTTAAAACCATGTTTTTTCTGTCTATCGCATAATCCACGGCTTGTCTGAAATTCTTGTCCTGAAACCATCTTTGCTTTTTTAAATCGACATAATATTTTCCGTTTTTATCTTTGCGGTTGTTCAAATTAAATGAAACAAACATAGTACCGGTATCCGGCCCGAGGTTGTAAACTTTGAAATTCGAGTGTTTTTCCAATTCCTTAAATCTTGCTACATTCGCCCCCTGAAGTCCGATTGTATCGAGTTCTCCACCTTCAAATTTCAAAACTTCATTGTTTATATCACCGACAATAAGGTAAACTAATTTGTCGAGATACGGCAATTTTTGATTATTTTTGTTTATCATATAGTAATTCGGGTTACGCTCAAAAACCACACGTTGTGCGGGTACATATTCTTTTAATTTGAAAGCCCCTGATGTAACAAGTATTTTTGGGTCAATATTCGTTGACAAAAAAGTTTCAAAATATTCTTTTCCCTTTTTTACCGCAGGTTCAAAAATATGCTTTGGGGCTATCGATGTTGAAAGCATTCTTATAAATGGTGCAAACGGTTGAGGAGTTTTAAATTCCACGGTATAATCATCTATTTTTTTTACTGTCGGAAGTTTTCCGTCAATAATTATGGAATCTCTTGTTGATGTGTTTCCAAACCCGTCAAAAATAATATTTTGCCAAGTGAAAACTACATCATCTGCAGTAATCGGCTTGCCGTCCGACCATTTTATTCCATGACGTAAGTGTATAATATAATCGTTACCATTTACCGAAAAGCTTTTTGCAAGTTTCGGAATAGGTTGTCCTGTCACGGGATGAGTTGTCAAAAGTCCGTCGTACATAACCTCAGACATCATTGCGGAAATGTTGTCTTTTGTATTAAAAGGGTTGAAAGTTTTTGGGCCTTCTCCAATCGTTGAAGCAACAAGACTTCCGCCATATATACCAATTTCTGCTTGTGATTGCAGGTAATCTACATCCGCAATCGTAATATTTTTTTGATTTTGTGGATAAATAATTTGTTCTGTTGCTGTGTTTTGGGATTTCTCTTGCGTAATTGGTGTAGGTGTGTCGGCAATTATACAAGCTTTTGCTAAAATCGCAATAAATATCAAAACTAAAATTACATAACCCGCTTTTTTCATATAGAAATTTTAACATAAACATTAAGTTTTTTTATAGTCAACAGAGCAATATGGGTTGAAAAAATTTTTAAATACGTTATAATATAAGAAAGGGCGTGCGGATTGCAGTCCGCACTTTAAAAGCCCCTTATTGTGTTTTGAGCACTATGACTATTAGTAAAATAAGCCATAGTGCTTTTTCAGTAATACTGAACTCCACCGTCACCACCCCCTTTCCTGAAAGTTTTTTGCAAATTTACAGTTTGTTCTCTCAAGTTTGAAGAGTGACTGGGGCTTACCCTTAATCTTATTATACGGAAATATTTTTAAAAACAAATCATACAAGCATTGGAAATTAAAAAAAAGCCCTCTTTTACAAGAGAGCTAAACACAGTCATATAATTATATAATAACCCTATTCCATTGGGATTGTCAACTTTTGACCAATAGAGAGTTTGTTAGGGTTTTTGATGTTGTTGGCATTCATAACTTTCCAAGCACGTTCTTGGGAATAGCCACCATAAAATCTTGTTAAGATACTTTCCATAGTATCACCGCTTTGAACTGTGTAAACTTCAGTTCCGTCTGCGGCTGTCGTTGTTGCGGCAGTTGTTGCTGTAGTAGCGGCTTCAGTTTCTGCAGCTGGAACAAAGTTGATACTTTCTTTCTTAACAGGCATTTTAAAATTGATTGACGGCAAAGTAATTGAATGCATTGACATTCCGAGTAATGCAAACACTAATGATGTCGTCACAATACCTGCAACAAAACCTGTACCAAGATAAACCACAGGTGATTTTTCACCGCCCTTTTGGCTAACTTTAAAATTTTGCCACAAAAGGTCTAATTCTTTTTCTTTGTTACTTCTCAAATAAACGCTCGGCGTATTGTCAACCGAATCGTGTTTATATTTAGATAATGCTTCAAGCACTGCCATTTTCTCCTTAGATAAATTTGATCTTCTTACTGTAGAACTTTTCATGTTGACCCCACACCCTTTAATCATTGTAAATTGAGTACACCGAAATCCTATCATGAGGTATCGACATTATCAAGTAATTGTAAAGATTTAGCAATAAACTTGCCAAGAGGGCGGTTGGTTAAAAATTTTACAGCTCTTGACCGTAAAAGACATCAAACCCAACCGACGTTCTTAGTACACCATAACACACTAAATCATTTTTATTCTTTCAAGTTCTTCAAATTTTCGTTGAAGGTGTTCAGTCTTGCCATAACCTCTTTAAACATCGGGATTGGGAGGCTTTGTTTTCCGTCAGAGAGTGCGTTTTCAGGGTCGTGGTGGACTTCCATCATTACGCCGTCTGCTCCAACAACCAATCCGGCTTTCGCCATAGGCTCAATCAAATATCTCTGTCCCGTTCCGTGGCTCGGATCAATAATTATCGGCAAGTGCGAGTATTTCTTGATAACAGGAATTGAGGCAATATCCATAACATTACGGGTAAAGGCACTGTCAAAACTTCTTATGCCCCTTTCGCACAAAATTACATTCGGGTTGCCGTTATACAAAATGTGTTCTGCCGCAAGCAAAAATTCTCTGATTGTACTTGCAAGTCCGCGTTTCAAAATTACAGGTTTTTTGCATTTGCCGACAGCGTGCAAAAGTTTGAAGTTTTGGGTGTTTCGTGCCCCAATCTGTAAAACATCAACATATTCGCACATCATATCCAAATCCGACGCATCCATAATCTCGGAAACAGTCAAAAGTCCGGTTTCATCAGCAGCTTTTCGCAAATACTTCAGGGCTTGTTCCCCAAAACCTTGAAAATCATAAGGGGAAGTTCTCGGTTTGAAAGCTCCGCCACGCAAGAATTCACAGCCCATTTCTTTTGCGGCTTGTGCCACCTGCATAAGTCCGTCAAAATCTTCTTCAACAGAGCAAGGGCCGACGATTGAAACGGGTTTGTTATTTCCGCCGATTTTTACCCCGTTTGAAAATTCAATAACAGTGTCCTCTTCTTTTCTGTCACGTGACGCAAGCCTGAACGGCTCTCTGATAATTTTAACCTCTTTTACACCGTCAAAAGCTGCAAGTCGCCCAGGAGTAAGCGTTGTTTTGTCGCCAAGTGCGTCAATTACTGTATGAACATTGCCCTCATTATAGCGAACCTCAAACTCGTTCTCTTTGAGAACATTGATTACACGTTGTGTTTGAGCCTCTGTGGCATTGCGTTCCATGATTATAATCATTTTATGAAAATCTCCTCAATCTCGGGTAAATCTACCGACAAATTTAGCATAAACAAAGTTTACAATCAAACCAACTTCAATTTTTTCTGCAAATTCTTTGCGGGAAAATAATCCGGCAAAACCGTCAAGCAAGCCTCCAAAGCTTTTGCAGTTTTCTCCATTTTGTCCTCTTTCAAATACTCAACCGCAAGCAGGTAGTGCAATTCGGGGTCAAGATAAAAATAATCCTTTGCCCTTTGCAAAAATATCCTGCCTTCCGCCTCAAGCCCGTTGTTTACAAAAACACGACCGATAAACTTGTGGACTTCGGGATTAATTGTGCAGAGCCAGTCGGAATATTTTATAATATTTTGGACATAGTCACCTTGAAAATGCTTAATCAAAATATCCAAATCTATTTCCAAAAAGTTACGGATTTGCAGATATGTCGGGGATTTGTCAGCATAGCCTTTTATGAGCTTGCACAAAAATACGCCCCAATCCGCACGAATATCAAAATCTTGAATTTCCGCAAAATATTTCATTGCAGCCTCAAGCTGTCCGCCAACGAGTTCGGTGTAGCCTGCCTCTAAAATATAACCATTATCTTTAAAAAAGCTGAGGCATCCGACGGGGTCAGATGCCAACAGTTTTTCTTTTGCAGTTTTGTAATCTAATATCATAAAATCAATTAGTTAATTAGTTGTTATTGTTGTTCATATTCATGCCATTTAAACTGTTCATCATCGAATTCATCATCATAGCCTGAATAAGTTGAGGGTCAACCTTTTTATCGCCCTCGGTTTGCATCATATAAGGCAACATCGTCATCATCGGGTCGTTGTTGTAGGAATTGTTGTTCCCGTTCAACATCATACTCATTTGCTGAATTTGCGTGTCAGGTGTGTAGGTTTGCACAGAAACTTGTGGTGTAGATTGTGCTTTTTCTGTTTCGTAAGTTTGAGCAGAAATATTCAAACCTGCACGTTTGAGGACATCTAACGCACCGAGAACTTCTTCATTTGACGGCATTGATTTGTTGTCAGCCATTGCAAGTTTTTCACCTGTAACAATGCTTGATTGGTTATTTTCAAGACGTCTTAGTCTTTGAAGTTCTTCAGGGGTAAGAGATTTACCGCTGTTGACTTTGTTTTGCAACGCTTCAAGTTGTTGTTGCATATATTTTTTGTTCATTTCAGGTGACAAACCGTTACCGTAAGGTGCTGCGATGAATTTATCCAACTCGTCAACAGTTTCGTTGCCTGTAGCACCTGCACTGCAACGAGGTCCACCCGTCAAGCAATCTTTACCTTTTGCCGCATATTCCGCAATAACAGGGCTCGGTTGAAGGTTGATAACTCTCTGGTAAGCAGCTGCCGCATTGTCTTTTGCCCCGATTTTTGTGTAAGCCATTGCGGTATAATAGTATGCCATGGCGTTTTTCGGGTTGCGTTTAATTATTGTATACAACTCTTGCAAACATCCTGTGTAATTTCCTCTTTTGTATTTGGAAACCGCACTTTTCATAGATGCGTTAGGGTAGTACGCTTTGTTAAAAGTTACGGATGAATTAAAAATCTGACTGTCTGAAACAGGAATATATTCAGGTTTTCCAAACCCTACAGACGCAGACTGTTGAGTTTTTTGCTGCTGCTGTTGTTGCTGTTGGTCTTGTTTTGGCTTGTCGCTGTTTCTGTTGATGTCTTTTTGAAGGTCATAACCGAAAGGTCCTGACACCGCCAATGCAGGAATTGTCGAGGTGACAAGACAAACTGAGGTTAACAACATAACTAAATTCTTATTCATATTAATCATCCTTTTCTCTCTTTTGCTTAATGATTTTTTCATACAAATCAAAGATTATATTGCTATTATATAACATTTTTCAGAATATTACTAGTATAAATATATGAAATTTTTCAGAATTTAGAATTATTTTTGTCTGTATTGTGTAAGTGATTTTACTCTGTTGAAAGGCCAGAAGAGAAATACTGCTCTGCCGATAAATCTGTCTTGAGGTAGCAAACCCCAATATCTGCC
>ONYB01000131.1 GCA_900321895.1 uncultured Brachyspira sp. | reverse complement strand
GACAGAAAAACTTGTTCAGGTGGACAAAAAATGTGCGGAAGAAACTATTGAAATAGCCTCAAAATTCAAACATGTTTGTTGCTCTGACGAATTCTTTTTGCTTGCAGAAAAGCCTATTCCACCTGCAAAATATTATGGAAGTTTTAATCAGCTCGATGATGGCGTCGGATCTTTGAGGATGTTGTTGGAAGATTTTAGAAAATTAGAACTTCCAAAAGCGATGAAAAAGTCGACAAAGATAATTTTTGCAACCTCTTATGCGGCAAAAATCGCTATCGAAAAGATTTCGAGAAAGCTTAACCGTATTAAAAAACTCAAAACAGAAGTCGTTCCCGTAAAATCTAACTATTGGGGACAAGATATTACGGTTGCAGGACTTATCACAACAGACGATTTGATTGCAGCTCTAAAAGATAAAAAAGGTGATTTTGTTGTAATCCCATCGGTTATGCTAAGACCTTACAGCGAGGATTTTCTCGACGGAAAAACTCTTACTTATGTTAAAGAACAGACACAAAAAGACTTTTTTGTCCTCAATAATATATACTCAGTAAAGGAATTGACAGACTTTTTGTTAGAAAATCAGGAGGTTTTATGAAAAAGTTAATCTGTACATTGTTTGCGGCAGCCTTGATTTGTAGCGGATGTATCAAAACCGAAGAAACAGTCCTTATTAATAAGGACAAAAGTGCGGAAATATCAGATTCGCTAATGGTTGATGAACAGTATGTCGTGAGTGACGACACTTTTTCAAGAGCAATTATTACGGCTCAAAATAAATATCCTGACGTTGAAATCACGGATGTCGGCAAGAAAGGTTTTGTCGGCAAAAAATTTACTTACAAAATAAAAGATATTACCAAATCTAATGCGGAACAAATTCTCGGATTTCACAGTCGCAACGAAGGTGGTATCTTTTTACAGGAAAAGAAAGGCTTTTTCAAAACCAGATATATTGTAGATGCCGAATTTGATATTCCTCACACCGCAAGAGATATTTCGGGAACTATGGGACGAGCTCTTACATACGAGCAAATTTCTTACATTTTCAATTCCGAGTTTAAAATAAAAACTCCTATTAAAGCTGTGATGACAAATGCAACAACTTCTGACGATGAAAATATGATGTATACGTGGACTTTGTCGACAGAAAATTCAACTCCGATAAAACTGGAATATGACATTTATCACATCGCAAATATCGTTTGGACATCGATTTTTGGAGTTTTTGCAGGATTGATTATGTTGTTTAAAATCTACAAATTTTTCAAAAAAGAAAGTCCCGAAGAAATCAAAAGACGGCAGGCATTTTTCTAATCTGTCGGACTAGACGTCGTCGGTGATAAAGCCTGTCTGAATGATGTCTTTGCCAAATTTTGCTTCAAGTTTGTCAAAACATTTTGCCAATTTCTCTTTTTTTAATTCTTTTTCGTTGTCGACAAAAAGTGAAAGTTGAGCTTCTTTGTTGTATTCAAAATTCTCTAAAACCACGCCCGTACTGCGATATAGAATGTTAGGGTTGTAAATTTCCTCGAGCATTTCAAAAATCAGGTCGGAGATTTCCAACTCAAAACTCGTTGGAGTATTCAAAACCCGTTTGTCGGAATATACCTTGAAATCCTTTGTCCTCAGCATAATTCCGATAACGTGGCATTTGGCGTTAAGTTTCCTGAGTTTTACGCAGGCTCTGTGAATGTGATAGTTTAGAGAATTTTTTAGGTATTCCTTGTCGGAGGTGAATTTTGCCATTGCACTTGTCTTTTGGATTGATTTCGGCAACTTGACCTCGTTGGAAACGGGGGAAACAGTTTCGCCCAAAAGTTCGTGCTTCATCTCTAAACCTCGAATTCCGATTTGCTTGTTGAGCCAAATATCCGATTGCTTGACGAGTTCTGCTGCCGTCAAAACCCCGTTTTTTCTGAGAAGTATGGACAAATTTTTCCCAATTCCCCAGATTTCATCAATGCTCGTCCGTTCGAGTACAGGCATGATTTTTCTTGAACCTATCAGAAAAATTCCTGCATTCATCTTTTTTGCTTTGTCAGAGGCAAGTTTTGCCAAGGATTTTGACGAACTTACTCCGATAGAAACGGGAATGTCGACTTTCTCCAAAATATCTGCACGTATCATCTCTGCGATTTCCAAGTAATTTCTTTTGTAAAGACGTTCCAGCCCCGTCAAATCCACAAATGCCTCATCAATCGAATATATCTCGACTTTTGGGCTGAATTCTTTCAAAACCGCCATCACCTGTTCTGATATTTCCCCGTAAAGGTCGTGGCTTGCATTGATAAAAGTCGCATTTTTCATGTCCCCTTTTATCATAAAATACGGAATTCCCATCGGGATGCCGAGAGCTTTCGCCTCTTTTGAACGTGATATTACGCATTGCCCCCTTGCCGACATCACACAAACCGGCTTGCCTTTCAGTTCGGGGTTCGCTTTTTGTTCGCACGAAACAAAAAATGAGTCGCAGTCCACCAACGCTATAACGCTTTTCTTTGCCATAGCAATATTATCAATTTGTTTTTGAATTTCGTCAAAATCTTTTTCCATTAGTCGATTACGATTTCTTTTTCGCCTTTGTATGTAACGTAGCCCAAATTCGCTTTTGGCGGCTTTTTCAGATACTTTCTTTTTGTGTAAATTACACCGATTTTTGAAGAATTCGGTGCGGAAGAATTCTCTTTTGCAAGCTTTGCACATTTCAAAATCAGGCTGTCGGGCGGATTTTCACCCTTCAACAAAACATGTGACCCTGCACAATCCTTTGTGTGAAACCACAAATCTTCATCTTTTGCCAATTTCGATACTATGTAATCGTTTTGGCGGTTGTTTTTGCCGATAAAGATTGTAAAATCACCTTCTTGAAGTTTTAGAGGCTCAAGTGACGAGTCATTTTTTTCTTTTTTTTCGGTGTCAGGTTCAAGTTCAGCCTTAATTTCCAAAAGTTCCCTGATATTTTCCGCACGGTTAATCGAATATAAAACCTGCTTGAAATAATTCAAATTTCTCTCAAATAGATCCTTCATCTCGCCGAGCTTTTGTTTTGAGGTTTTGCCCTTGTTGTAGAGTTTGTAAAACTTGTTGGCGTTCTCTTTCAGCGTTTTGGTGTTGTCCAATTCTATTGTGATGTTGCGGTTGTTTTCGTAATCAAAAACATCTACAAACGGCGAGTAATCCTGATTGTTGTATAAATTTGCCATAATCAAATCGCCGTAAAGTCTGTATATCTCGGTCTTTGCCTCTCTTTCAAGTTGAGCAGAAAGTTTGTCCAAAGAGTTTTGATATTTTCGGATTTTCTGATTTGTAATTGTCGTGAGGTGAGTTTTCAGTGCCTGAAATTTCTCTTTCTCCTGATAATACGTAAAGTAATTGTCCAACATCTCGTTTATGGAGGTTTGTGCTTGCGGATTTTCGATCAATTCACTAAAGAGTGAATACTCTTTGAAATCCTTTGATATTACAGGCGAAAGACCTTTGAGTTCTACAAAATTCTTGATTTTTGTAAACGGACAAGTTTTAACTTTTGAGGCGAAGGAGTTTGAAATCCAGTAAAAATCCTTGCTCAAAGTTTCCGGATTAATTTCACCGTTGTAAGTCAAAATGTCAGTTTTATTTTGCTTTGGCGGATAAGTGTACGGCAAAGTCCCTGCCATTTCTCGAACACTACTTTTTTCGGAGCCGACGTTGTGGGCACAACCGATTATTATATTTGTGTCGTAGTTGTACAGCACGACGTTTGAATGTTTGCCCATAAGCTCGATTGCAAGGCAAAGGTAGATTTTTTCGGAAAGTTCGTTGAAGGTTTCAATGTAAAACTCCAAAATTCTCTCGTAAGGCGGTTGTTTAACCTCGCAAATTTTAGAATTTTCGAGATATTTTCTCAAAAGCATACAAAACATCGGCGGCTTTTTCGGAATTTCAATCAGTCGTCGTTCTTCGTTTTCCCTGCTCATAAACGCAATATGGTGTAATTGCGGATTGATGTTTATATAAAATTTTCTGTTTTCGCCAAGGCTACGTATTGAAAAAACAAACTCTCTTCTGGTCGGCTGTTGAATTTTTTGAATTCTTGCACCCGTCAAAAAGTCTTTATTCTCTTCTACCCACGCCTTGAGCGTCAAACTGTCAAAAGTAATCATAAGTTTATTGTAGCACGAAAAGTTTATGTAAAACTTACCTACTTGACATTAAGCAATCCTTCCTCTATCATCGCAGAATGAAAAGTTTTATTGACAATATTTTAAAAAATAAAAAACGGAAAACAAAAAGTCTTTGCAATACAGAAACAATGGGTGTAAATATCGACAAGAACGAGTTTTACGAAATAAAACTTTCAAATTCCGCACACCCCGAAGATTTTGGAAAGAAAACCCGTTAAATTTTTACCATTTCGTGGTAAGGAAGATCTGAAAATTTGTGCTTTTTGTATACATGAACCGCATGCTCGTTTTCTTTTTCTACTTCTAGTCTGAAAATCGTATTTTTGTATTCAGTTTCGATAAAATTGAAAAATTTTGGTATGATTCCAAATCCGCGGAATTCCGGTTTTAGATATAAATCTTCAAACCAAATACATTCTTTGCCATATTCTGTTGAAAAGCTGTGAGCAATCATCGCATATCCCAAAACTTTTTCGGCTTGGGTAAAAACAAATCCGTCAATATATGGCGAATTCCCTATGCAGTTTTCAAAATCCGCCTCAAAAATTTCCGCACTGCCATTGGTATGGACAGCCTCCGAAGCATAAAATATCGCCATCATATCAATAACTTCTTTTTTGTGTTCGGCTCTCATTTTTTCGATATTAATTTGCATAATTTTACCCCTATTTAGTATTATTTTTTAAATAAAGACAAAAAGACTCCACGAAGAGTTTCGTGAAGTCTAAAATTTATTTTTTGTTAAGCGATTACTTTAACCCAGCCTTCAGGACCTTCGATTTTGCCGAATTGAATACCTGTTAATGTATCGTACAATTTTTTAGATATCGGCCCCATTCCGTTTTGCGAGTTTTTAAATACGATTTCTTTGCCGTGGTCATTTACTTTTGCCACCGGAGAAATAACCGCAGCAGTACCGCACAAACCGCATTCTACAAAGTCGCCGAGTTCCTTCAGGTAAACTTCCCTTTCTTCAACTTCATAACCCAAATCTTTTGCCAAAGTCATTAATGAGCGTCTTGTGATTGATGGCAAAATGCTTGGTGATTTCGGTGTAACTACTTTGTTGTCTTTAGTTACGAAGAAGAAGTTTGCACCGCCTGTTTCTTCGACTTTAGTTCTCGTTTGAGGGTCAAGGTACATGTTTTCGTTAAACCCTTCCTCGTGAGCTTTTACAATCGGGTAAAGGCTCATTGCGTAGTT
>ONYB01000132.1 GCA_900321895.1 uncultured Brachyspira sp. | reverse complement strand
TTTGCATAAAATATTTCTTGAAGTTTTTGGCAAAATTCTCCCTTGCGGTTTTCGGATATTATTGCATAATTGTCGGCTTGTTCACTGCGGTATTTTTCAGTATTTACAAGTAAAATTGTTTCTGTTACGATAACATTGTCAATATCTGCTTTTTAGGGATTTGGGGATAAAATTTTTTGTGTAAAAAAATGTAAAGAATTAATCTCAGATGGCAAAAAATAATCTTGACATGTATTATATCTACAGACTTATTTTGCGGAGTAAAAATGATTTTACCTATTACAAATTACAGAAGTAATACAAGTTTTTCATCCAATCCGACGGGCGAGGAGAAGAAACTTCCGTATTCAAAAGATACGCTTTTGAAGAATAATATGGCTACAAGAGCTCGTATTAATATGGATAAATTCACAAATGCGTTGACGGTTTATCCTGTTAAAGGCTTGAGTGGCAGTAAAAATGCCAATTTCTACGAATTTCTGACAATGGGTACAATTCCTTATGTTGTCGGCAGTGCAATGTTGATGGGCGTTTTTAATGGTGCAAATAAGATGTTTCCGCATTTTGATAAGAAGAATGCTTCCGCATTAGGTAAAAAAGCTGCACTCGGTGTTTTGTTCTTCGGAATTATGAAAGAGGTTTCAAAATCATTCATTACAAAACCTGTAAAATGGTTGACGGGAGTTGATACTACAGTCCCTTACGCAAAATTTATTTATGAACTTCCTGAAAATATAAATGATACGGATATCACAAGTATTGAATATCATCAGGCAATGGAGAGCGTTGAGTTTCCTCGTTGGGATTTGTTCTACGAAAACGCTGAAAACGGTAAACAAAGAAATCATTATTACGACAATGTTGCAAAAAAACTCGGACTTGGTGAAAACTTGAAGGATTCCGATCAGGAGGTTAAACCCAGAATAAAAGAAATTGTTACCAAAACAATGACCGCAAAAAATATTTCCTCATATCTTTGGGCAGCAACCGGTGTATGCTTGGCTGCACAAACACCTTGGGACAAGTTCTTTGAAACAAAAGGTTTTAAAGAATCAGCAAAACAGTTCCGTAAATCCTTCGGTGATAGTGCGAAAGCGTTCTTCCTAGGGGAAGGTTCGGGTCTTTCAAAACATGCCGGAAAACTCCTCTTGGGAGCTGCTGTTTTGTCTACGGTTTTGGGTATTACAAACGTTATGTCAAGTTCTAAGAAGCCGTCAAAACTTGATTCGGCAGATCTTATAGACAAGACAAGAAAGTATGTGGTGAACTAGTATGCCAAACCTTATTTCTACATACGTTAATAATTTAAATAAACCTGTTGTTCAGCCTCAAAAGAACAACAAATCGAATGATGTTGAACTCATTCACGTAAAAAGAGAAAAACCTGATTTTGATATCCATAGAGAACTTGCAAACAGAACTTTTATAAAACCGCTTCCCGCAAGAGCTCATCTTGTAAAGAACAGAATTTTTGATGCTCCTGCTGTTTTTGTAAAGGATGCGGTATATGACGTAAAAGCCTTGAAGGACGGTTGGAAGGGTGACGCTAACGATCACCAACTCGGCAAATTGAACGACTTGGGTATGAAGTTGGGCGGTCTTGGAATTGCGGCTTATTTGTTCACAAAAAGACAAACCCCGACGACAAAAGCAATGGAATTTATCGGGTTCGGTACTTTCTTTGCGTCAATGGCATTGTGGCCTAAATTGGCATTGCAGTTGCCGGCAAAATTAATCCACGGTTTTGACGTAATGCCTCAGTATGAAGACAGTTTCGGACGTAAAAAGCCGTTGTATCAAGACCCGCAATTTATTCCGTGGGATGCTGCTTATTCTGACAAAGAAATTCACAAGCTCGGTGACAGATGGAATATTCCGAAGGATATCCCGAACAGACGTGATTTTATTCAGGAAAAAATGAGAAAAATTGCACTTCAAAACAACACTTTGTGGATGTTGACCGCAGGTTTTGCAACTCCTGTTATGAGTGCTTTGATGTGTAATGCTTTAGACAAGCCGACAACAAAATTGCTCGACAAATATTCAAGTAAAAAGGCTGACAAAATGCTCGTTTCTTTCTCTGAATATGCGGCAAGAGCTAAGGATGACAGAATTGAAACAAGAGTAAATTCTTTGATTGAAATTTCAAAGGACAAAATTATTGATAAGAATATGATTCACAGTTTTGCCAAAGCTCTTGGGGAAGAAAGAGATGTTTCGCTCGTAAAAGCTATTGAAACAGACCTTACGCACATTCTTATCGGCTCAAACAGAACTTACGCTTTGCCTGAAAAAGTTGTTGTAGATATGTTGGAAGGCACAAAGACATCGATTGCCGAAAGATTTGGTAACGAGGTCGCAGAAGCTCTTGTTCCGAAAAAAGCAGATGTTTTTGAACGTTGGTCAAAACCTGAAGTAATCAGAAAATTAAATGTAAACGAAAAAAATCCTAGATTTAATAAAATTATTGGTGGAACTTTGTACAAAGATGAGCTTTCAAAACTTGTTTCCGATATCGACGATATGATTCGTGTAAATATCAGAGAATACAACAAAAAAGCTCCTGTCGACAAACAAATTACACCAAATCGTGAAGCTGTTATTCTGAGAAGAATTCTCGGGGACGGAACCGGTGTTGAATCCGGTGCAATCGGTAGGCAGCTTGTAGCTGTTCCTGCTTCTGTTCTTGATGATGATGCTGTTGCTTTGTTGAAAAGTTTGAGCAAGACAATGACAGATTTCACCGCAAAAGGAAAAGTCCTTGATAAATATGCCTTTACAAAATTCGGTGCAACTTCAAACCTTGCAAACTACTGGAACGATGTTGATAAGTCTATTTTGAAGGCTGTCGGGTTTTCAGATAGCGATTTGAAATTGATTAAGGATGACAGAAAACTTGTCACTCCGATGTTGATTGAAAAATTAGAGAAAATCGCATCTGACGGAAATGCTTACAAAGAAACGTTAGAAAAGATTTGTCAAAAGGTCGCAAGGCTCGGCGAAACAATTAAAGACGATATGGTTTCACCTGAATATAAAGAACTTACCGCAAAGGTTTATGAAGAAACGGCAGACAAGTTCAGAAATATTAAAATGGGTGGTAAAGACGTCAATATGTCAGCACTAATTAAACAGCTTGTCGGTTTTGACGCACTTCTTGAAAACCAAAGACGTAATCCGCATGCAAAAGCATATTCCTTGAAAGATATTCAAACCTCATTTGCAGAAGCAAGACTTCTTGGGGTTAGAAGTTCTTTTGACAGAGTAATCAATGCATTGGACTTTTTCAGACGTGCTGCAACAAATACTAATATGGGCACAATTTATGACGGCAAAAATAAAATTCCGGCAGAAGTTGTAGAAGAATTAATTGATTCTGCCAAGAAAATTCTTGCAGATGCTCACATGGCAGACTATGAAACGAAATTCTTCACCTTCAGAAATCCGAAATATGACAAAATTGATACGGATGATGTCACGAGAGCTAAAGACGGGAAAATAATTCCAAGACATTTTGGTAAAACAGTCGGCAGAAAAGTTGATCTTCCGTCAGATGCTGTGTTCTTCAATAACTTGATGCGTATGATGTACGAAAACGGTATGCACGATGAAACAAGAAAACTTTTGACAAAATACAATATTCAAGAAATGGACGATTTCAGAAGTGCAATGCTTCATGATGTCGGTGATGTTGATTATTTTGCAAAGAAATTCCACAAATTATACAGTGCCTTTGGCAACGGTAGCAAGGCAACTTCTGAAAATAAATTCAACAGAATAGGTAAATCTTTCACAGATTTAATCTATGATGCCGCAACTCAAAAATACAATACAAAATCTTGGATGAAAATCTTTGGTACGGCAGGCGGAGTTCTGCTCGGCGTAACAGTTTTATCACAATTCTTCTTCGGAAAACTTCCGCTTCCGAAAGAAAACAATAAGGGTTAATGCAGAATGATTAATACAACAAATTTACTCGCTCAAAAATTTAATAAACCTGTATTGGACACAACAGTTCAAAGACCTGCTGATAAAGCTCCTGTTGCGGAAGCTTCAACTAACAAAAATAATATTTTGGCAAGCTACCTCCAAAACCTTTCTAATTTGAACAAAACAATGGTTGTAACTAAGCCGGAAATTAAACCTACGGCTACAGCAAAAGTTCAAAATGCAGAATCTTCCCAAAAAATTGTTTACCACAACAATCTTCGCTCAATGATTCAGAGCAACAGTGCAAATATTTTGGCAATCGTTCCGAGAACCTTCAATGCAAAAGATACAAACGGAAACGGTTATATTGACGGAAATGAGCAGTGTGGAACTTTCTTGAATGCGATTGACAGACTTGACGAAGTAAAAGCTGACGGATTTAATACCCTTCACCTTTTGCCGATTAACCCTCCGGGAAAATTGAAAGCAATGGGAACTGCCGGTTCTGTATATTCTCCGTTGGATTTGTTGGAAATCGATCCGATGTTAATTGACAAAAACG
>ONYB01000122.1 GCA_900321895.1 uncultured Brachyspira sp. | reverse complement strand
CCCTCTCCTCAGAAGATACTCAATCTTCTTCGTCGGCAGAGTGCCAGTAGCCCACACGATAGCAGTTTTATTTAATTTTCATTATGGACTTGCGGTAGTATCCGCTACACCCACGTAAGTAAAATTTATCATCAAAATTACAAAAAATCAAGTGGTTAAATCGTTGGATTTTCTTTACAAAACGTTATATTCTGTCAAAAAATTTCGATTTTGTGCCTTTTTACTAATATAGGAAAATTTCGGAGTATTTTAAGCATGGTAGATTTTGTAAACTTTTCACAAGTAAATTTTAAAGGTTCAACTAATTTAATAGAACAATTCAAAGCTAAACAACCTGAAACTAATACGCAATCCGCACCTGAGGCTAAACCGATTACGGCATCCGGAGCCGAGGCGTTATCAACTTATAACAAAATTACGGTAAAACCTACAGGCACAAAACCTGCCACAACTGAAAATATTGAAGACAAAATCATTGCCCAAATAGCAGAACTCAAACCTTCCGAACCAACAAAATTGGACAAAGATTTCATTGCAAATTTCAAAGGCGATGACGTAAAAACTTCAAACGGCTCACATGCTTATTACGAAGAAAAAAATGGGAATATTTCAAAGATTTATCAAGTCTTTGAAGGCAAAGTCAACGATATTCTTGAAATTAACAACGAAACCGGCAACAAAATCAGACAAGAACACATCAAAGATAATGGGGTTACAACAATGATTATTGAATTCAGCCCCGAAACCGGACAAGAAACAAAATTCACAGGGTTCAACCCCGAAACACAAAAACCGGACTTTATTTCAGAATGTTCTGATGACGGTCAATTCAGAAAATCAGTATCCTACGATGAAAATGGCGGAATAAAATATATTCACCTCCACAATGACGGAATTGACGGCGGGCAAAATATTCACTACGAATTTCAAAACGGCAAACTAAAATCTAGCATAAGCGAAGCTCCTGACGGCACGACTCTGGAAACTCATAAATATTTTGAAGGCAAAGAAATTTCCACGATAAAAAATAAACAATATCCGGTAATCAACACCACCGGCTTAGATTTTAAAAAATTAGAAACAGTACCGTCTGAATTAGGTAAAATTGAGCTTGACCCGACAAAAATTGACGGGGAAAAGAAATACCGCTCAAACGGAACACTCGAAAGCATTACCGTAAAAGACGGCAACCTTGAACGTCAATACTTTATGGATTACTCCGGCAAAAAACTCAAAGAAATTAATGAAATCGAAAACGGAAAAGACAAAAAAACAATAACTCTTAATGATACAACACCAAAAGTAGCAACTATCCTAGAATACGACAATGAAGGACACCCAACAAAAATTACGTCTTTCGACAAAGACGGTAATGTTTCATGCATTAGCGATTTCACAGGTAGTGCCATTGCCGGTAAAAATATAGATCGTTACTTATATCCTAACGGAAAAACCCAAAATATTGAAATTATAGACAAAGCAACTGTCAAGCTTGAAAAATCTATGACTTTTGACAAAGAAGGAAATTTAGTCAGCATAAAAGAAGGTTTTGACGAAAAAGGCTTGCCAAAAGACAATTACTATCACGAAACAATCAAATTTGTGGAAAACAAAACAGAATCTCCAAACAATGAAAAAAGTGTCGAACACTTCAATTCAACATTGAGCAACCCTGCGTGGTCAAAGAAATTCTATCCGGACACGAACACCGTTCTTATAAAACAAGATAACGTAAAAGACGGTATTGAATACGAAATTTTCTCAAACGGAACTGTCCGCTCCATTTCGGGCTGGGGAAAAGACGCAATTATTATGAACTCTAACGAAAAATTGGCAAACCTGTTCAAAGAGTTAGCAAATCCGCAACCGCAATATATCAGATAAAATAAAGGAGCGTTTAAATACGCTCCGTTGAAATTAAGAATAGCTGGAAGTATGAAAAAGATTTATGTGTAATGTAATTATATTTAATCATTTCATACTTTTTGCACAATTACCCGATTGGGTAGTAGCTAGGCTTTTTCTCTTCAAATCTATAAGAAAACTTAACAATTCTGGATAAATTTTCTTATTTTTCATAAAATGAAGGTAGGAGAAATAGCTATGGAAATAATTTTAGATTTACTGTATATTTTTGCAACTGCGTACACGCTTTACTTTTTGGCGTTGGCACTTCGCAATTTGAACGATACAAAGTTCAATCGTGAAAAAAGGATGTCTGCTTATGAAGAAAAAGACAATTTGGCGGTTGTAATTTATTCGCACAACAACAAGAAAACTCTTGCTAATTTGGTTCGTGAAATCAAATCTCAAGATTATCCGATTAGTAATTTTAAAGTATTCGTAATTCTGGACAACTGCACTGACGGTTCTCAAGAGTTGTTTATTGAAGAAAATTTTATCCGAATTATTGATGTTAAAGGAGTCGGAACAATCGGCAAAGATCAAGCTGTTTCCATATTGTTAGAACAATTAACTCAAGATGATTTGATTGATTCTTACGTATTTCTTGACGCCGACAGAAGTATTTCAACGGACTTTTTGACAACAGTCAATGCTGCGTTGGTAAAATCCTCCGTTATCAGTGGCGAAACTATTATTGATACAAGTCATCTCGGACCTGTCGACACTATCAAGGCGGTTTACCAAAAATATCACATGAATTTTATGCGAAAGGCTCGTTCCCTTTTCGGTTTGGCAGCACAGGCTGATTCGGGTGTGTTTATTATAAAACAGGCTCTCGTTCGTCAAATCGGGGATGTTGATTTTAAGGATATTAATTCGGAATTGAAATACAGTTTGTTGCTTTCAAAAATCGGAAAGCCTTGCTCCTTCAACCCGAATATTCAAACCATCGTTGATCCTACAAATTATCTGTTCAGAAAGCCAAGGCTTTCTTATAGGGTAAATATGTTCAAAAATTGCCTTCCGCAAATGTTTTCAAAAAACTTTGTGTTCTCTGAACACGCATTGTCCCTACTATATCCGAACATTTGGCTACTTTTAATTATATATCTCGGAGTATTGAAACACTCTTTAAATTACTATTTCTTTGTAGATTTTAAAATTGTTCTTTTAACATTCCTCGTATTAATCGCAGGTTTTTGTATAAGTTTAATTAATGCAAAATTAACAATTAAGGAAATCGGGTTGTTGTGTTTGTACCCGATATATTCACTTTGTCACATTATAAAGAATTTCCCGCTTGTCAGAAAAATCCGAAACAAAATAAATGGAGTTGAAGATTTACCGCATGACACAGAAAAA
This sequence comes from uncultured Brachyspira sp., assembly GCA_900321895.1. Lineage (GTDB taxonomy): Bacteria > Cyanobacteriota > Vampirovibrionia > Gastranaerophilales > Gastranaerophilaceae > Scatousia. The sequence goes on along the minus strand of ONYB01000122.1, from coordinate 695 downwards.
ATGTCTGTGGATGTAGTTGTTGCCGCAGGTCAAAAGGATTTGAACTGCAAATTGGAATTCATTTCCGAAAAAGGACTTTGTAAGGTCAGATTTATATTTAAAAACAAAAAGTTTACGACATCCAGCCATATTCGAATGATTGATGCTTTGCAAGAACTCAAATTAAAACTTGACGATTACGGTTTTATTTTAAAAATATGCAACTGCTGTTCGCATTTTTCTGCTTGCGTGGACGGTTCTACGAATATGTTGAGAGGCTACTGCAACAGTGATTTTCCGGCACCTTCGCTCGGAGAACCAAGACCTACATTAATTTGGAACACTTGCACAAACTTTTCACCTGCAAAATTGAATAACATCATTTCTGAGATGATTAGTGAAGGCGAGAAGGGCTGATAATTTCGTTCAGCATATAAAATGATCCGCAAACGATTGTGAGGGTGTTTTCTTCTTTCGGCAAGTCCGAAAGCGAAGTAAACACCTTCGCCTCAAACGGACACGCAGAACTCAACTCCTCAACTGTTGCAGAGTTTGGATAGTTGAAGTGGTAAAGATAAATTTCATCATTTTTATCGAACAAAATATTCATCATTTTGGGATAATTTTTATGTTTCAAGCACCCGAAAACAAATCTGCGTTTTTTATTCGGATAATAAAAATCTAAACTCTCACGAAGAGCCATAGCACCGTTCGGG
>ONYB01000155.1 GCA_900321895.1 uncultured Brachyspira sp. | reverse complement strand
TTAATACTAAAGAATTTATAAACAGAACGGTACAACATCTACAAAATTATAAATTGCAAACTAAATTTGTTGAATATGTTGATAAAAAATCTTACACTGGAGAAATGGGACCATTTCGAAAATTCGATAATTATGCATTGCAAAATGAATATAGAATTGCAGTAAATTTTAAAACTAAAGAGCCCCAAATAATACATTTAGGCTCTTTAAATGATATTGCTCACGAACCACAATCGTTTAGAGAATTTATAAATTCTGATTGTAGAATTAGTTTTGAATTGGATGGAAAAATAGTTGAACGTAAGATTACGAATCTAAAATTATAAATATTTCGAATTCTATTATTATAAGGCTAGTTATTTTGTTGCCGAAAATACTCAATCTATCTGTTACAAATAATCAAACCATGTGTTACTTTACATCCGGTTCTTACCTCTTCTTCACATTTATTCATAATATAGCGAATTTCGGCAAAAAACTTTATTCATGCATTATAATATAGCATTATTAAATGCGAAAGGGAAAATTATGCTTAGAATTAACGGGATACAAAATAACAATTATAATACAACACAAAATACCAAACCGAGTTTTGGTATGGCTCTAAAAATTAACGAGTCTGCGATACCTGTTATTAAAAAGCAAGCTTTCCAACTGGAGACTAATGCTAGGGGTAATTTCTTACGTGAAATTGAGGATGCTTCGAAAAACGAAAAAGATAACCCTGTTAATATCATAATTAGAAAATCTAAATTCCGCAAAGCTCTTGTTGCTGAGGTAATTGACTCTGAAGAAGGCAAAAAACTCGGTTCAACCAAGAAAAAGACTTTTTCACAACCGTTTGGCAAAAAACTGTCAGTCTGAAATTTTTAGATAAAGCCAGAGATTACGCATTAAGACTTTCTAACGTAAACGATGACGTAAAAAAAACGATGTCTACAGTTACAACAATATCAGATGAACCAAAGAAAAAGGGAATATTCTCACTGCTTAAAACCATCAACTGGGGATAAGTCATAGTGTAATATCGTTTTAGTATCTTCACTTTTTTGTGCTATAATACCCACAGGAGAGATGAAAATGCTTAGAATTGCCGAAAAAAAGGATATTGCAAGAATTGCAGAAATCCTCGTCTTTACTAAAAGACAAACTTACAAAGATATTTTTAACGATTACAATGTGTCATTTAACGTTATTCAGGTTTTGAGTGAAGCTGAAGAACTCAAAAAACCTAACACTCTTGATAATTTTTACGTTTACGAGGACAAAAACATCGTTAAAGCAATAATCAAGGCAAGCGAAGACAACAAATCTATTGTGTTGAGCGATTTTTACGTAGACCCGTTCTTCCAAAATGAAGGTATCGGCACAAAAATCGTCAATCACTACATTGAACTCTCAAAAAACAAATCGAAAGAACTCCGATTATTTGTCTTAGACAAAAATGTACGAGCAATCAAGTTTTACGAAAAATTCGGGTTTAAATACACAGGCGAAAAAGAAGAATTCGCCGACTCGGGATTTTACATTCTTTGGTATTCACTAAAAGATTAATCATTTTTAGAAAGGCGGCTCATCGAAGATGAGCCGCCTTTTTTCATAATTACTACACACTAATTGTTTTCTTTTTAAAATTATCTACATCTTCGCGACGACCACGGCTCAACATATTCAGCCCCGGTTCAACATATTTGTGCATAATGACGGTTTCGACAAAACTGTCCATTGGCTTGATTAGCAAGCCCAAAGCAACAAATCCGCCAAGCGTTTTGTGGAGTTTTGTTTTGAAAATTTTATTCTCTTCCATTTTCTTCAAAATATCTTTTGTTGCGTGGTTCAGATAGTCGTCGCTGTATTTTGCGTCGTTTTTGAAAACCTCTTTCATTTCATTAAATTTTGCATACATCTTTTCAGACATTTTTTCAGGCTTTTTACCCTCCAACAAGTTTTTACGCATTTCAAAAATATCATCAATTCGAGCGTTTATAAGTTTGTGGAGATTTTCTTTTGTTTTGTCCGTCATTTTTTCAGGGTGACGTCCGCCAAAAACGAATTTGAAAAATCCGCTAATAGGATTTTTGAACATTTTCTTTCTCGCAGCTTCATCAATCAATGTATCGAGAGCCTTGGTATACTCATCTTTATAAACCTGCGGATTATCGGCATAATCTCTCAATTTAAGTTGTGACATGTGGTGAAGTTGGTGTCTGATTACGTCTTCTTTTAATTGAAGCGAAACACCTTCTTTTGAGAATTGATTCAGCATTGACGCAGTTTTTTGACCTGTATGCACAACCGCAATCGGGAAAATTACACTTGCCAACGCCTGAAAAATAGCCTGCTTAACCCCACGTTTTGCACTCGGGTCGTATTCTGCCTTATTGTTACGATATTTGTCGTAAATATCCGCACCAAAATACATCAAAGCAGGAATCCACAAAGCCTGTCCCGCCGTTGGTGCAATATCCATAATGGCAGCACCGATGTCGTTTGTAAATGCCAAACCTCTCAAAGGCCACTGCATTAGAGGGTCAGAGTATTTTCTCTTTTTCCTTTCAACCTTACCGAAGTCAGGCGTAGCCTCAATCTCAAGCTTTTGTTGCTGAAAATTCCTCTTTATTAAATTTGATTCTGTTGTTATTGGGGCAATTTGTACCAATATTGCTTTCTCCTACATTCTTTTAGCTATTTTTTCCATAACTCATACCTTACCACTATTATAACGCAAGTGAAAAATTTTTTTTGCTACTTCCAAAGTAAATAATTGTAACAATAACACCAGTTTATGTTAAGATAATAGCATGAAAAACACAATTATCTTTGATTTGGACGGAACATTACTAAACACGCTTGAGGACTTGTATTTGAGCACAAACTACGCCATTGCTCAGTTTTCGTACCCGCAAAGGACGCTCGATGAGGTGCGACAATTTGTAGGAAACGGGGTGGCAAAGCTCATAGAGCGAGCAATTCCGAACGGTCTGCAAAACCCGAATTACGAAAAATGTTTGGCTATTTTCAAAGAGAATTACTCAAAAACCATGCTCAATCACACAAAGCCCTACGACGGAATTATTGAGCTATTAGGCGAGCTAAAATCAAGCGGGTACAAAATCGGTATCGTATCAAACAAATTTGACACTGCAGTAAAAAATCTGTGCAAACTCTACTTTAAAGACCTTGTTGAAGTTGCAATCGGGGAATCCGAAACCACCCGCAAAAAGCCTTACCCTGACGGAGTTTTAAAAGCAATCAAAGAACTTGGCAGCAACCTTGAAAACGCAATCTACGCAGGAGATTCAAACGTCGATGTCGAAACCGCACACAATGCAAACCTCAAGTGCATTGGGGTTCTTTGGGGATTTCGTGACAGAGAAAACCTTA
>ONYB01000121.1 GCA_900321895.1 uncultured Brachyspira sp. | reverse complement strand
TGCGTGACCTAACATGTAACCTGTGTCGTTTGTAACGTTTTCTGCTGCATTACCGACGTTAGTCAAGATACCGCCCGCTGTTCTGCCGACAATACCGACAAGTGAGCCTGCAAGTGTAAACGGTGCTTCCACAAGCCTTGCAACAGGGTTTACCTGTTTAGATTTGTTTACTTGAGCTTGCAGAATTTGTTTTGGCAATTTAGCTTTGCAATCACCGTTTTTGATGTCTGTGAAAGCAAGTTTCAAAGCACCTTTATCACAGCCTGAAGGTCTGATAACCTCTACGACTTGACCTGTTACGGTTGAACCGCACGGATAAGTTACGCCGTTAATCGTGATATCTTCAAGAGTATTTGCTCTAAAGTATTGACCGACGTGAGATGATTTTGCGGTTAATTGGTCTATCATCTTAACTTTTAATGTCGGAATTTTTACGATTTCTTCGTTTTCAACAAATGCTTTTTTGTCTACAGGACAAGCAGGACAAATATTGTTTGCTGTTTTCGGGTTTGTGTCGTAACCGAGTGCAACACGAACAGTTTGCATCATTGAGGCAATTTCTGCACGTGTAGCCTGTTTATTCGGCATAATCATATTTGGATTAGGTGAATCTTTTAAAGCACCGTTTTCCAAAGATTTTGCAATCGGAATTCTTGCCCAATTAGGAACAGTGTTTCCGTCTGCGTATCTGCTCAAGATTTCGTCAGCTTTACATTGGTCGATATCGCAAGTCATGCCTTTTGCAATAGTAGTCAAGGCTTCGGCTCTTGTTACAGGGTGTTGAGGTTCAAACTTGCCATTCGGATAGCCGGCGAGCAAATCTTCATCAACAGCTTTTGCGATAGCCGCATTAGCCCAGTTTGCTTTTGGAACATCTTTGAACAAGTTTTCTCTTGGCATGCCGCAATCGTCAAGGTTGAAACCTTTGACCAACATTGTTGCAAATTCTGCACGAGTGATGTTTCGGTTAGGTTTGAACATACCGTCAGGATAGCCTACAACAACATCGTTAATGGCGAGTTTGTCGATATCACACGCAGCCCAGTAGTGTTGCGGAACATCAGGGAAGGCACATCCGCCCATTGCAGGGGCAGCACCGCCTAAGGGGCAACCTTCACTTTTTATTTCGTAAGGCACGAGAGTCTTTTTGATAGCTTGTAAAGAGTTTTCTGTCTGCAAATCAACAGGGCAGTTGTTTCCGTCCATAATACGTTCGTTTCTTTCGATAGGAATACCGTTATGACGGGTTGGTGCTTCATTCAAACAAGGAATTTGAGCAGCAGCTCCCGTAACTTGTGCGTCAGAAGCTACTGTTGCCCCGTTAATTGCTGATGACATAACCCCAGGGGCATTCAAAAAACCCGTTTCTGATGAAAGGATTGAACTTGCAGGTTTTCCGACGTAGTTGTTTGTACCGTAAATTGCGTTCGGATAACCGTAAACTTGCTTCATATCCGCTTTATCAGGTTTTCCTGTAGAAGGGCAAACTGTGCATGCCGGTTCTGCCGGTTTTTCGCATGTTATTTCTTCGTTTTTGCAACCGCAATCACTTTTCTTTTCTTGCTTGCACGGGTCATCGCACGGATTTTGTTTTTTGCAATCGCAATCTTCAAATGTCTTTTTGCATTTATTACATTTCGGTGCAGGGTCGCACGGGCATGCCGGCCCTGTTACTACAGGCATTTGCTCACACGGTGCAGGTGTTGCAGGTTGTGAACACGGACATGCTGCCATTGCAGAATTCAAGGAACACGTTGCTATTCCAACGGCAATCGCAGCTGCCACAGTAAGTTTTTTAATTGTCATTTTTACCTCCTTGTGTTATCGAATTTTTTCTTAAAAATTCGGAAAAAGTTTTTTTAAAAAACAAACTTATACCTGATTATGTACTTTATTTAGTTTGATAAACATTGCCATAAGGGATTAACCAGTTGAGCTATTTCGTGCAAAAAAAATAGACCACTCAAAATTTTTGAGTGATCTATTTCTCTTTCTATAAGTTTCGATATTAGTCGAAAACGTAAGGAATAATAGCAGCTTCTCTAGCTTTTTTAATTGCTTTAGCAATCATTCTTTGGTGAGCTGCACAGTTACCTGTGATTCTGCGAGGAATAATTTTTCCTGCTTCTGTCAGGTATCTTCTAAGTTTTGCAGCATCTTTGTAGTCGATAGATGTTACTTTATCGCCGCAAAGACTGCAATTCTTACGTTTTTTCTTATCCTGATCTTGTCTTGCCATTTTTAAAATATTACCTTTCTATTGTGTCGGAATTTCCGACTCGACCTTGTTTTTGTAAGTGAAGGGTGAAGCGTGAAGAGTGAAGAGTTATTTCAAACTTCTGTTTTCACCGATTTTTTGTTTAGAACGGGATTTCGTCTTCCCCGATTAATTCGTTTGAAAAATCGTCTGATTCAAATTTAACGATTTCTTCTGTTCCGAATTTTGAATTGCCTGAAGATTGAGTAGATGATGAACTTTCGCCACTGATTTTTTCAATCGAGTTTGCGTCAATTTCATAAATTCTTTTGTCAGAACCGTCGTCCATTTTGACTGTTGCGGTTTGCAATCTGCCTTCTACAAGCACTTTATCGCCTTTTGAAAGTGATGAAACAACTTCATCAAGAGAATTTCTTTTAGAGATAATTCTCAAAAGCATTTCATCTCTATCGTCGATATTAAGAACAAATGCAGAAACGGCAACGTTATTTTGTGAAAAACGTTTTTCCGGTTGTCTGTAAACTGTTCCTGTAACTACTGATTTAGCTAATGACATTTTATATCCTTTTCTTTATGTCTTTTCTCGGACATCTGTCCGAAACTGTTACACAGAAGCCTTTGCTGCTGTTTCCATAAACATTGTTCTCAAAATGTTGTCGCTCAATCTAAGTTGTCTTTTTAATTCAGCTACTTTTTCAGCAGGAAGTGAAAGAACTAATGTTGCAAAAAATCCATCTCTGAAATTTTGTACGTCATAAGCAAGTTTTTTTCTGCCGATTTTGTCAATAGAATCAATATTTCCGCCGAATTCTACGATTGTATCGTTGATTTTTGCGATTAATTTATCAACTTCTTCAGCGTCAAGATTTGGCTTGAAGATTGTTAAAAGTTCATAAGTTTTCATTTATTTTTTCTCCTTTTTCTAGTTATGCTTTGATAATACCATGAAAACGGTATTTTTTACAACATGTAATCTGCAACAAAACTGTAATTTGCCTCACCTATCAAAAAGATATTTTTGTTCGGATTTTCTGAATTCCCTTGCCACTCAACAAATACAGACCCTCCAAGAAGGTTAACTTTGACTTTTTGTTCTGTTAAGTTATTTAAAACGCATGCCACGACTGACGCACAAGCACCTGTTCCGCACGCAAGTGTGATTCCGCAACCACGTTCAAAAACTCGCATATCAATTTCGTTCTTGGAGATAATTTTTACGAATTCGGTGTTTGTTTTTTCTGGAAAATATTCGTGCTTTTCTATAGTTGCCCCGTATTTTAAAGCCATTTTCATTGGGTCGTTTTCTGTCAAAATTACACAGTGCGGATTTCCCATTGAAACAGGGGTAATTTCAAAAGTTTCATCAAGTGCCTTGAGTGTTCGCTCACCTTTAAACGGAATTTTTTCATCTTCTAATATCGGAATTCCCATATCAACTCTTACGTTGCCATTGTCCAAAAGTAGCGGTTTTATGATACCTGCCCCTGTCATTACGGAAAATTCTTTTTTGTCGACAAGCCCTTTATCGTAAACATATTTTGCAAAACATCTCATTCCGTTTCCGCACATTTGAGCAACGGTTCCATCAGAATTGTAGAAATACCAAGCAATATCAATATTTTTATCTTCCGATTTTTTCGGAATAATCATTCCGTCCGCACCTATCCCGAAATGTCTGTCACAAAGACGTTTTGCAAGTTCTTCCATTGAAAGATTTGCTTTCTGAAATTCATCGTAATCCAAGATTACAAAATCATTTCCGCAGCCTTGCATTTTAGTTATTTTAATCGTGTTTTTCATATTCACCTCAACTTTTTATTAAATAATAACATAAAACGCAAAAAATATTTTTACCGGTTTTGAAAAAAGCAAAAAAAACAACAGAATACAGATAGTTTTTTAACTAGAAATTATTTTTTTCTTTAATTCCGTCGTAAAGCATTTTTAAGCCGGCATATTGCGGGCAGTAACTAAACGGTTTCATGTAATTTTCATAGTCGTTCAGTTCTGCTTTTGCTCCGTCATAATTTTTATTTTGAAGTGCAATGTTTACGTAAAATCCTGAAGCAGATGCTGCGTCCTCAAACAAATCGCAATTATCCATTTTTTTGTAAATGTCTTTTGTTTGGTGACGGCTGCGGAGAAGTTTTTTGCAGCTGTTGAGTCTTTTCTTTGCAAATTTTTCAATAGCATGCGTGTCTTTTTCGTTTTCTAATTCTATCATAGCTGTATCTGAATCTTGGCAAAGATTATTAATCCCCGTATCAGAATATGGGCTGATTACTGAAAAATAAACCATTGTAACGATTACGGCTACGATAAGCAAAATTATTGATCTTTTGTTATTAAAATCGAAACTTTTCATATTTTCTCCTGATTTTTATTTAAGTTTATACAATATTGCAAAGATTGTCAATTTCATTAACGTCATCTTCCAAAAGACTTTTTTGAAAAAGTTCGCATTCTTCCGCCATATTCAAAATTTCTTCGTAAGCTTTATTGTGTAAAATTTTTGACAAATCATCAACATTTTTAAAATCAATCACGTATTCTGTCAAATTTTTCTCTTTTATTTCGATAAATCCGCAATTTTCAAATAATTCCAACAATTTTTCAACAAGCGGAATAGATTTTCCCAGATAGCTTGCACAACGTCTAAGCTCGACATGCCCGCCGTTATTGTGTCCTGCAAACCTCAACATGCCTGAAAAAGTTTTCAAAAATTCTTTTTCGTCAAAATATTTGATGTCATAATTCATCAGATGAATGCTTTGCGGTGAAGTTTCTCTGATAATCATTTCAAAGGTTTCTTTGTCGGCAGGATAGTCAAAAAACATCACAGAATTGCACGGTTGAGGATTTTCTCTTGTAAAAACCTTTTCAAACAAATTTTTGAATGGTCTTAGGGTGTCGAGGATTTGTTTGTTTTCGGCAAAAATCATAATGTTTTTCTTTGCATTTTTTATGTAATCGTTTACTTGCGGTAAAATATCCGTCTTTTTGCGGTGGTCGTATATTTTTAAACGATTAATTTCTTCCGGAGTTTCATCCTTGAGATATTCTGAGTGAATATCGTCAACAATCAACTGAACAGAAGTGTTTCCGTTGAATTCGTTAATTTGCGGGTGAAAAGCCACATCCAACGTATCGCCGTTCACAAGTGAAATATCGCCCTGTTGCCACCTGATACAGTTAAATTCGCTGTCGCCTTTTTGAACAGTCAGCCTCAAGTGGTTTTTATTTTCGCCCATAAGTCGTTTTTGCTTGATTTTCAGATTTTTCATTGCAAAAACAGGGCTCGGATTGGACGCTCCAAAAGGTTCCATTTTGGAAATTTCTTCCACCAAGTCAATCGTTATATCATCAGGTGTAAGTTCTAAATCTATATTTATAAACGGTTTTAAATCTTTTCCGGTTGTCACTTCTTTTATGATTTTAATGAGATTTTCTTTCACCTGTTTGAACGGAATTTTTTCAGGCGAAAAAGACAACCCCGCCGCAAGCGAGTGACCGCCAAAACCGTCCAACATATCGCCGATTTGGCTGATTACTTCGTAAAGATGAACTCCTTCAATACTTCTTGCAGAGCATTTTATTTGTTTTGTTTCTTCGGAATAAGTCATTAAAAACGTCGGTTTGTAATATTTTTCGACAAGTTTTGAGGCAACTATCCCGACAATTCCGACATGCCACTTTGAATTAAACAAAATTATTGCAGGGTTGCGGTTGCCTTCTTTTTGAACCATATCATCGGCTTCGGCAAAAATTTCCTGACATAGATTTTGACGAACTTTATTAAATTCTTCCAAATTGTTAATTGCCATTTCGATTTCTTGCGGATTGTCCGAAATCAAGACTTTGACTGCCTCTTCAACAGTATCAAGCCTGCCTGAAGCATTAATCCTCGGAGCAACTCCAAACGCAATGGTTTCAGCCGTCAATCCTTTTGTTACATCGTAGCCTGCTTTTTCAATAAGTCGTTTTAGTCCGTAATGTTTTCCTTGAGCAATTAAATTTAAGCCTTTTGTCACAATATAACGATTTTCACCGACAAGCGGAACAACATCCGCAACTGTTCCGACCGCCGCATAAGGCAAAATTGATGAGATAAAATCAGTTTTTTCGTAATGTTGCAAAAGTGCCGTCGCAACTTTGAAAGCGACCCCAACACCCGCAAGCGAAGTTAAAGATAAAATATCTTTTGTCGAAAGATTTTCATCCAACGCATTCGGGGCTTTTGGGTTTATGATAGCATACGCCTTCGGCAATTCAGCAGGAGCTTCGTGGTGGTCGGTAATAATAGTATCGATTTTAAAACTATTGATAAAGCTTACCGCCTCAGCGTCTGAAATACCGCAGTCAACAGAAATTATAACTTTTGGCTTTAATGCTGTCATTAATTTGACAAGAGCCTTTGTATCAAAGCCGTGACCTTCCTTTTCTCTATCCGGAATAAAATAATTTATATTTGCACCAAGATAAGAGAAAGTTCTGTATAAAAGTGAAGTAGATGTAACACCGTCGGCATCAAAATCTCCGTAAATAACAATTTTTTCTTGATTATCAATAGCTTTCGCAAGTCTTTCGACAGCCTTTGGCATATCTGTAAAAACATTTGGAGAATACGGTGTAAATTCAAGCGGGTTAAGGAATTCTCTCATTTCTTCTTCGGTCTTTATCCCTCTTGAAATTAAAAGTCTTTTCAAAAAAGACTTTTCGTTTGTATCAACTTTATTAAAAATCCACTCTCTAACTGTCATAACTGAATAATAGCATAAATAAAAAATCGGGGCAGATTTTTTCAAAACCTGCCCCGTACATCTTCCCTTTTTCTGCACAAAGTGCTGACCGAATATGTTACTAGGATTTATTAGACTTGTATCTGTAACTCAACAAGCTGTAAGTGTCGCTTGAGCTGGAGTCACTACCGTAGAACACTGACATATCCGAGGCGAATTTGTTGTTGAATTCGTCCTCTTTTTCCAGTCTTGAGCAATTAACATTGTATGCAGAAATTTCTGCACTTGTAATTCGTCCGTCGTGGTTTGTGTCCATATCGTCGAAGTGTTCAAGAATGTTGTTCATCGTGTCTGTAGAAAGTCCGCTTGCACCCGAGGCATAAAGTTGTGTCAATTCTTCTTTAGTCAAGCCCTGAGTTGACATTTGGTTTGTAAGATTGTTCATTTCATCAGATGTAATTATTCCGTCATTGTTTTTATCAATATTTGTAAAATTACTCTGCAAATACGACGCAAAAGTTGTGTTCAAATATGGATAAGTTTTTGTATCGCCTTGTGCTTTAGTTATACTGTCAAGTGTGACACCGTTCGGATTTTGGGCTGCAAGATATGAATAAGTATTTGTTAATCCGGCATAAATACCCGTTAACAGTGAATTTCCGCTTGAATTTGCCATAATATAGCTCCTCTTGTTATTTAACTTCATGAACATGTTAATGATTTTTTCAAATTTGTCAAGAGGAAGAAAAGTGAAGAGTGAAGTGTAAATAGACGATTGTAAGCAATAAGACTACAAGGAAAATTTACTATGCCACTTCAACAACACCTGTCGGGATGGATTTGAGATTGTTAATTACCCAAAAGCCTTTTTGTGGTTGGAATTCTTTACCTAAAATATAATATGTTGAACCCGAGCCCGACATTATCGATTTCGGATAACGTCTTTTTATCTCTTGCAATTCGGCGTAATCGTCGATTACTGCCCACTCGAGGTCGTTTACAAAATTTTCTCTTCCGACTTTTTCTTTTTCCGCAAACTTTGTATATGCCTCTTTTGCACTAATCCCAAGGTTTTTCGGCTTTATCAACGAAAGCGAAAACTCCTCAAACGGCATACTTTCCAAAATTTCGCCTCTGCCTTTGGTCATTTGCTTTCCGCCTTCCAAGCAGAAATTCAAGTCAGAACCGAGTTTTGCACAAAGTTCATGCAATTCTTTTTTGTCTAACGGTTCATCAAAAATTTTATTCAAACCGTACAAAGTCCCCGCAGCGTCAGTGCTTCCGCCTGCGAGCCCTGCCGCAACAGGAATGTTTTTTTCGATATAGATATTAATCTCGCAATCCGTAGGATTTACTGTATCCAAAAACAATTTTGCAGCTTTATAGACAAGATTTTTTTCGTTGTACGGAATTTCTTCACTTGTCCCCGAAAGAGTTATCTTTGTGGCATTTGCCGGAGTTGTCGTAATCGTCAAATAATCATACAAACTTATTGTTTGCATAATACTTTCAATATTATGAAAACCGTCCGCCCTTCTGCCCGTAACTTTTAGGGTCAAATTAATTTTTGCGGGACATTGGATTTTTATTTTATTTTTCATCAGAAAGCAGTGCCTCCGAAAGTTCGCCAAAAGTTTCTATTGAAAGTTTTTCTCCTCGTGTGTTTTCGTCAAGTCCGAGTTTTTGCATTGCTTGTTGGATTTTTTCTTTAGAAAATCCCCCGCTAAGTAAGCAGTTTTTAATATTTTTTCTTCGTTGAGAAAAAGCAGCTTTTACAGTTTTTCTAAAATGAGTGTAATTTGTCAGTTGAAGTTTCGGTTTTTCTCTCACAATGAGTTTAACAAGTGCGGAATTGACTTTTGGGGCAGGGAAAAACGAACGTCTACCAACGAGTTCTTTAATTTCTACATCAGCCCAAAATTGTGATAAAATTGTCAAAAGTCCATATTGTTTTGACGGTGAATTCTCTGTTGCGACCATTCTTCGAGCAACTTCTTCTTGAACCATAAGCAAAATATCGGTGATTTTGTTTCGATTTTTGTTGTTTAAATCGTCGATTTCACCTAGTAAATGAGCGATAATCGGACTGGTAATATAGTATGGAATATTTGCAACTACCTTTACTTTGCCTTCGCAAAGTTCTGACAAATCGGTTTTTAAAATATCTTGATGAATGATTTTCAAATTTGGAGCGTTAAGTTTTTCGAGTTCACGAATAGCATCTTCGTCAAGCTCAATCGCAATGACTTGTTTGGCATGCTTGATGAGTTGTTCTGTTACAAATCCGACTCCGGGGCCGATTTCTATAACCGTATCTTCCGGTGAAATTTCCGCATAATCAATAATATTGGCGATAACTTCCCCATTAATCAGAAAGTTTTGACCAAGTCGTTTTTTAGTTTTGAAATATTTTGCTCTGCTGTAGTAGTCCATCTTACTAATAATAATACCACAAGCAGGTAAATGTTTCTTAAAATTTTTTTTGATATTTTAAATAGTGTTATAATGAATTTTGGAGGTAAGCGTGAGCATAACAAAAACTCAAGAAAGACTAGGCTATCAGGACATTTTGGAAATTTACACATCGGGTTGCAAGGAAAAAACCTCATTTCAAATCGGTGTAGAATACGAAAGGCTTCCAATTTGTGTAAATAGTGGTGTAGCTGTTGATTACGACGGGGAATTCGGGGTTTGTAATTTGTTGAGGAATTTTGCAAAAGCCGAAAACTGGGATTATATCACGGATGATTACAATATCATCGGGCTAAAACAGGGGCATGACACGATTACGCTTGAACCTGGATGTCAGACTGAATTGAGTGTAAAACCTGAAAACTCTATTCAAGAGCTTGAGAAAAAAATTAAAACTCTCGACAAGGCTATGACCCCGATTTTGGACAAAATGGGCATAAAGTTGCTTTCTTACGGGATTTCGCCGATTTCTACCCATAAAAACATTAATTTGATTCCTAAAAAACGTTATGCAGTAATGGCAAAATACTTATGGGGAATTTTGTCTGACGTTATGATGAGAGAAACCGCAGGAATTCAAGGCTGTTTTGATTTTGAGAGTGAAGAAGATGCGATGAGAAAATTCAAAATTGCCAATAAGTTGTCACCGTTTATGACGG
>ONYB01000119.1 GCA_900321895.1 uncultured Brachyspira sp. | reverse complement strand
GTAAAGTTTATTATTGGATGGCAGGAGAACTTACAAACGAACCGACTGACGCAAAAACTGACATTGCCGCAATTAGAAACAATAAAATTTCAATTACACCGGTAACTTATGAAATGACAAAAGAAGATTATATTGCGAATTTGGATAGAATTTTGTGCGATAAAGATTATTGTAATTGGTTCTAAATATTTTGTTACAAATATAGACGGTAAAGGCAAGATTTTCCCTTTACCGTTTTTATGTGCTTTAGAAAGAATTAAAAGGAGATATTATGGTTAAAATTACCCCGACAGAAATTTCAAGAATGTATTCAAAGGCTGCTTCTGTTGCAGAAAATGCCGGTAGTAAAGCTAGTAAAGCCGGTAAAAATGCATCTGAATTAGCAATGGAGTCCAGAGAGTTGCAGATGATTCCGAAATATTTGGAACTTGCTTCAATTAAAGGTCAGGACAGATTTAATTCAAAACAAATAACAGAAATTACAGAAGGATTTAAAGAGTTTGAAACAACTCAATCAAAAACCGATGTATTGAAAAATCTTTTGTCAATCGGTGCAGAAAAAGGAAAACCTCTCAGTTCTGATGAAATCAAAGGGTTTTTGGATGTGACATCCGGCATGAAAAAACAAGAGCAAAATAATGTTTTAAAATTTTTGAAAAAGGTAAAAGAATTTGAAAAAGAACAAATTACCGCAGAAGCCTTGGGAAAAGAGTTCACTTATGAAAAATATAGAGAAAAACAAGTAGAGCTATTTAAAGGCCTTAAACTAGGGCTTCCTGATGAAAGAACTTTAAGATCAAGATATAGAGATGAATTTCGTAGAGAATTAGAACTCAGAAAAAATAAATTTTTTATGGGTGCGATTGCAGTAAACAAAACACCTGTAGAAGAACAATTATTAAACGGGAAAAATTTGCCGTTTGTAAGGGCGGTTGCAGGTGCATCTGATATGGATGCATTGTTTGATATTGTACGCTTGGTCGGAGTTAACGACAATGTTTGCCATTCTGCAAATTCGTTAATTGATGTAATGAAAGCCACTCACTGTTTGAATTTGATAACTGATTTGTCAAGAGGATTTTATCCTGCCGAAACGAAACAGATTGCTGAACTTATAAAGAAAGACGTTAAAAATGGCAAAGATTTTGAGACTTACTTCAGTCAAACCATTCCTGAATACGGCAACTACAAACGTGAAAGGTTATCAACACAACGTCGAAGAGTGCTAGTAGAACTCGGCTACAACGGCAAAATCAAACTGTTACCGCTTGAAAGATACGCAGACATCACAGACGTTTCGACCCGTGTCGGCGGCAACTTTGAACGCGGCAAAAGAAGATAGAAAAAATCATACGAAATTAAAAAAAGTGCCATCAAACTACTGATAGCACTTTTAAATTTACTTTATCTTTTTATATAGGGTACTAAGTCAAGCCTCAAGTAACTGACACTTGCTTGGGGCTTGCCCCTATGCTTATATTATTTACGATTGTTTGTAATTTGTCAAGTGGGGTGTCCAAAACTTAACAACCACAACAAAAGTCCCCACCTAAACGATTTCGTCAAAATCTGCTAAAGAAACCTTTTCAAAGGATGAGTTAAAAATTTGCTCGGAAGAAAGTCCTTTGCGGATTTTCTTGTCAATTTCGGCGGAGGCAATTCTCCATTCGTCCGTATTAGAGGAATAAACCACGCTCAAGGGAGTTTTGGAGTTTCGCAACTGTGAATATTTAATATTGAACTCCTCCAAAAGTCCCTTTAATTTTCCGTACAAATCCAAACTTTTCTTGGTATTTTTTGAACCAATCAGCACAGCCTGCAAATTTTCGTTGAACAAATCCACATTGCGGGCAATATGCTCTCTTAGGGCAAAAATTTGACGGTTTGACTCATTTTCAGGATTTAGGTGGGATAAGAAGACCTCAGCCCCGTCCGTAATCCCCAAAACCGAACAGTCACAAACCCTGTCAGTGCAAGCTGAACTTCCTTTTACAGCTTCCGACATAGTCCACGGGAAATCGACAAAACATTTTTTTGGAATTCCGGATTTGAGTATTGAGAATTCTTTTTGTGGTATCGGGCGAAATGCAGAGGTAAACGAAACTTCCATATAAAAAACCTTTCACCAATCCTAACACTCCTGAAAATAAAAATTTGCTATATATACGAAAAAGACCGACAAATGTCGGTCTTGTATTTTGGAAAACTATGCCTCGCCTCGTTTTTGTTTGCGTTTAAGAATTTCGTTCGGGTCGGTGAGAATTTTTTCGTCCGCAAGCGTTTTTTCTTTTTCTTGTCGTGCGGCAATGGCGTTTTTTGTACGCACTGTGCTATTTTTGGAATTCTTTTCGTCGGTTTTTGCGGTTGCTTTTGCAGTGCTTTCGTCATTACCCGTGCCGTCCCCGTTATTGGTGTTGACATCTGTATTGTCTGCACCGGAAACAGAGAACATGCCGATTGAGGTTGAAATATTGCTTCTGTAATCTTCGATTGTATCTTCGTTTGTGTCCTGCTGTTTTGTTGCGGATTGAAGATCTTTTTTCTTGTTTTTGGAAAGTTCGTTCAATTCTTTACTGTATTTAAGAACAGATGTAATTGAGCCAAAATTATTCTTGCTGAGGGTTTGTGCTGTTTTTGTAAGACTTCCTGCACCTTTCAACAAGTCGTAAGCGTCCGTAACTTGTGTACCGATACCCTGCAACTGCAACAATTTCATATCCATAATTGATACACCGTTTTCGCCTGTTGCCTGAATTTGATTGAACAAATCCACCATTTCCATTGGTGCAAGCGGATCTTTCTTGTCGTTTTTGAGTTGAGTAATTCGTTGTTGATACTGCTGAATTCTGTCGCAAATTCCATCTTTACTAGTTCCGGCTTCGGTTACAACTTTTTCTGCCTGTTTCATAATTTGGTCAAGTTGGTCGGTTACGTTTTTGACATTTGTAAGAGTATCTTTGCACAAGTTTTGATAAACACCTGCTTCCGTTGAAGCCGAAGGGTTTGCACCCATATTTAATTGGGTTGTCGGGTCATTAAGTGCTGTATGGACGGTGCTGTTGTATTTTGCTGCATCTGCATCACTATTAAAGTATGTGGCATAAGTTACGTCGTCAGGGGTGTTTTGGAGTTTGTCGACGTATTCTGCCCATTTTTTGATATATTCCGGAACTTCTTGTCCTTCGCCTTCGTATTTTTTAATTTCTTTGACGGTAAGTTTGTTCCAGTTTATCGTTAAATCTTTTTTAGGATTTGTGGGTTTGTTTGCGTTGTAGGACGTGATTGCATCTACCATGAGTTATCTCCTGTTATTCTATATATACATCGGAATTTTTTTGGAAAAACTTTAATAAAAAATGCTTTTGTAAACAAATGTAACAAAAAGTATTGAAAAGGTATTTAAAAAGTCAATAATTATATGCCAAAATTTTTTATATATATACAAGAGCAAAATGAAGAGAGAGGCTAAAGAAATGGCAAGATTAGTATTATTTTCAAACACAATTAACGAAACATATAAAACAACCGCAGAGGCAATGAATGAAATCGACCTTAACAAAAAATTGGTTGTAAGAAAATCGTTGGTAGATATGATGAAATTATCATTCTTTCACGGTGCATCAAGATTTGGAAACAACTTTATAGCATAAGTTGTCGTTGGAAAATTAGGAAAATTCCGCAAAGGAAGCTAGGAATAAAGGATTTATTAAATATAAGGCTGATTATTAAATCAGCCTTTTTATTATGTAAGAATTTATTTGTTACCAGTTGCTATCTTTTTCCGGTTTCATTAGAATTATCGGCAAATTGTATTCTTTTGCAATTTGCAAGAATTCTTCCGGACAATCCTCAAGTTTTTCTACTTTTGCAATCAAGCCTTTAACTCTCGGGTTCAAAGATACGATTTCACTGTGAATATTTCCACCCTCAAACAGAGCATCACGAGCTTTTTCGATACATGCAACCAAATCTTTTGCCTTGATTACTTTGTCACCTATTTTTATGTCTTTTGTTATTTGTGTTGTGTATTTTTTCGACAATAAGTATTTTGAAAGTTGTGCATATTCTTTATCTGTCAAATCTACTCCCTTTTTAGACATAGCTTTTACAAAATTATCTTTGACATAAGTTCTTTCTTCACCTGTTTGATTAAACAAAATACGTTCAAAATCCTGCAAGTTTTTATGTCCGCCGGAACTTGTATTTGAATAATAAGCTTCGGAAATATTCGCCAAATCCGTATCAAGTACAAAGCCGAATTTTTTGTTCCAGTAAGTTCTATTGTTAGAAGTTTTTATCAAACTTGTTGACCAAGCACTTTGGTTCAACGAATTTTGTGTCAATGTAATAACAGATTGCATTGACCCTATTGTAGGCTCGGTCATGTGAACAGTAAATCTTGCACTGTCTTTTGTAACACCTGTACTGAACCCGAACTGTTCCAAACTGTCTTTGTCTTTCAAATTGCTCAGGTTCAAAACTTTCAATTCGGTCGGTTCACCGTTGATATTGATTGTTTGTTTAGGGAATTTATTACCGTTACCCGTAAATTGTGTATCAAAAACAAGGTTTGCTTTTGAATACATCAAATTCAAGGCATCGTCAATAGCTTCCATTTTCTTTTGCATAAAGGTGTCAAACTCTGCTTGAGTTTTTACCCCTTCCGAATGCGAAATATGGAAGTCTTTGTTTACGTTTTCAAAGTCAGCTTTAGCAAGAATTTCGTAGATTGCAAAGTCTTGAGGTCTGCGACATCTTACCGCAACATCTTCTGCCGTAGCTTTTCCTGTGTTGTATGCCTCAAACCAGTGGTGGTTATCGACAATGTCAATCATTCTGTCCTTCATACTTTGAGGGAACGGGAATTTTTCCAAGATCGCAGAAATATATTCAGCACTTATTGCTGCGTGACCTTGGTCAACAACCCCGCCTTTTTTGCCAAAATCGTGACAAAGTGCAGCAAATTTCAAAATAGTCTTGTCTTTATCGGTTAACGTTTCGTAAATAGGGTTGTTCATTGCACTTTGAAGAACCTTCAAAGTGTGAATATCGACACTGTATGCGTGAGTTCCGTGTTGAACTTTGCCGACAACCGAGGTGAATTCAGGCAAACCTTCAATTAAGCCATTAAAAACTTTGTCAGCTGTAGGGTCACCGGTATTGACTTCATTTCGGGAAGTATAGTTTTCTACTTCTGCCTGTACTTTTTGTGCTACTTCCAAAACTTGCGGAGAAATATTTTCGCCTGTCAAAGGTTTGTTATTAGGCAAGCCGTCAAAACCTGCCTCACCTTTAATCAAGCCGAAGTGCTCAAGCACAATCGCTTGTTCTTCTGTAGACAAATCTTTTACAAGATTTTCGATATTTTTTGTAAATTCTTCTCTTGAGTATTTTAATGGAATACCTTGTTTTTCATATTTTGCAAAGTCAAAGGTTTTCAAAACATTTTCTGCTTCTTTGTTGTTGTTTGCTAAAATGTTTTCAAGGAACATTTTTTGTTGTCCTTTCGGTATTGTCACGATATCCCTCTTTTTGCCGAGTGCTGTCGTCAATTCTGCCATCTTTTTGTCGATATCAACCGATGTGTATCGACGTAATAAATCCATCATAGATTTGTCCATTGTTGTCAACGACGACAATGTGTTGATTTTTTGACTTAATGATAAACTCTTAATATCAGAAGTTACCAGTTTAGATGTAGTAATAATTTCTGCGATTTTGTCTTTTGGACAGTCGAGAGAGTTGTCGGTGCATAATTTTGTTGCAAATTCAATATTTTCACTGTTTACTACTTTTACAATATCAGCGATATTTTCAGCAGGGAAATTCAGTTCTTTATCGGTGCACAAGCGAGTTGCTAAGTCAATATTGTATTCTCTTGTTACTGACAAAATATCCGGTATCTTATCTTTAGGGAAATTGAGGTTTTTGTCAAGATACAAGGTTTTTGCAAGAGCTTCATTGTTCTTATTTATATAACCGACAGCATCTGCAACATCTGCCAAGGATAATTTATCAAAATTTTCTTTTGCAAAATTTGTTGCTACTTCATTATTTGCGGTATTGCAAACCAATCGAATTAATTCTGAAGTATTTCCGTCCTTTACTTTGTCGTTTATGATAATATCTTCAAACAATGTACTATTTTTATCTGTTATTTTGTCGGCATAGTTCATTATAAATCTTCTGTATTTGTCATTTGTTATGGCATGTTTAATAATATTTTTGTTTGAGTCATTAACAAATCCAACAGTCAGTAACGATGAATTTAACTCATCTCTGTTTTTAATTTTGTCTTTAATTTTTGCAACAGTTGATTTTGCCTCGAGTTGAGATTTAAGGGTATTCCAAACCTCAATTCTTGCCTCAATACTGCTCAAGGTTTGAGAGTTCTCCAGCAATCCCGCAATACTGCTCGTGATGTGTGGGTATTTTTTAAGTCTGCTATCCGTATAATTCATAACATCTTCAAGTAAGTCTAGTTGTTTGTTTGCAATTTCCTTATCTTTTGATAGTCTAGATAAAAGCAAATCGGTTTGATTTTTTGCCAATTTGCTATTGTAAACCAAGTTTTCGATACGGTCAATGTTTTCAGGTGTGGTTTTG
>ONYB01000135.1 GCA_900321895.1 uncultured Brachyspira sp. | reverse complement strand
GCAATACATCCAAAATTCCTTCATAAAGAAAAGTCGGGTGAAAAAATTCATAATCAATGTATTGGCTCGGACGATGTTTAAGTGAAATGTAGAGTTTCCACGGCAAATCTGTCGGATACCCGAAAGCCTCTGAGTTAAAGAAATTGCCCCAACGCCCGACTGCTTGAGCAAGGCAAGTTCCGCAGGCAAAGCTGTCCAAAAGGTTCAATAGCGGGAGTTTGTATTTTCTTGCTCCGAGCATTATTGCCAAAACTCCGCCGATAATTCCGCCATGCACGGACAAACCGCCCTGTCTGATGTTCATAATTTGCAGAGGAAAATGTGCGTAGTATTCGTAGTTCAAAAAGCAGTAATAGAGCCTTGCTCCTAAAATCCCGAAAAGCAAAATCCAAACCGCAAAATCCCAAATAATTTCATAATCTTTGTCAGAATTGTATTTTTTGAACATCAAATATGAGATGTAAACCCCGACAAAGCACGCCAAAGCCATCGTAATTCCGTAGTTGTAGACAGGAAAACCAAAAATTCTGAAACAAATATCCCCGGGAGATTGAAAAACCATGACTATTCAGCCGTTTTCTCCGCAGGTACGGTATGCTTTTTCAAATCGTTAATTCTGCTTTCAACCTCTGACTTGTCTTGAGCTTCCGGGTTCTTTTCCAAGTATGTTTCGTAGTTCAAAATTGCATCGTCAGTCAATTTATCTGCATAAGCCTTTGAGGTTTCAGACGGTGTGAATTTAGCTTGTGCAGCTTCTTCATTTTCTTCTTTCTTTACAGGTGTAACGTTTCCGCTCTCATCTGCTTCAATGTGTCCCGCAAAAATATCTGTAATAATGTCTTCCTCCGCAACAGCAAGTGAATAATAAGCGTCTGCAAAATCAGGTTTAAGCTTGATTGCGTTGCGATAAGAGTTTACGGCATTTGCGTATTCGCCGTTTTTTGTATATGCGATTGCAAGGTTGTAATGTGATTCAAAAAGAGTGTCATCTAGGTCAATACTGGACTTTAAACGTTCGATAGCTTCCGCATAATTACCTTTTTCCATGAAAACCGCTGCCTTGTTATTCAATTCCTGAACCGCAAGATTGTTTATACATGCTGTCGTAATTACGGAAATCGACAGTATACAAACCAATAATAACGCTTTCTTCATCTACACCTTACCTCTCAAATTTAAACTTTATTAAGTTGTTTAAAGATATTATATGTTAATCAAAAAATTTTGGCAAATTTTTCAAATTTAAGTTACAATAGAAAGTGCAAGACTTTCAAAAAGTCAGAAAAAGGAGAAATATATGTCCGAAGAAAAAGTTGTTAAGTTAGGGGCAAAACGTACTGCACACAAAGAACATCAGGAGGAACACACGCACGGTGATGACGGGCTTGTCTATTGCAGTTTTTGCAAAAGACCGAATACTCAGGTCTTAAAAATGGTTCAAGGTCCGGGGGTAAATATCTGCTCCGAGTGCACTATGATTGCGGTTCAGTACCTTATTCTGAATGACAGAATGCCGTCTGCCGAGGCTCAACAAATCTTGGACGCATTTTGGGGAAAAGCCAGAAAGTAGTACACAATGGAATTAAATCCTTTTGAGATAAAATCTGAAATATTAAGAATTATTAACAAATACTCAAATTTAACCTCATTGAGAGAGATTTTTCTTGAGGATTTTGAACTGCTTGATAATTCCGCAAATCGTAACGTTATCTCAAAACTTCTTTTTAAAGAACTGATCAATACGAAATCAGGTAGAGAGTTGATAGTTAAGTTTCTTCTTGAAAGATATGTTGAGAAAGAAGAACTTATTCAAAAATTGTGGGAAATTTTGAAAAATCCGTTAGCTTCAAGTGAAGTTAAGATAATTGTTTTGGGCTTTTTGAGAGAACTCGAAACGGATTGGAAATACGAGGATTACGAAAATGCTCTCGGGGACGATGTGGATATCGTTGACGAAGATACCCGTCAAATGCTTGATACTGCGATTATTAACCCTGAAGTGCAGATTGATTTTCTTGATTTTTTGCATGCTGTTGACCCAAAAGACAGGGTGCTTTTGATAAATTCACTGGCGGAGGATTACGAAAAAGATGCACTCGCAAATGTTTTAATTCCTGTTTTTTTGTCACAGCCGGATTCCGAGTTGGGCAAAGAAGCTTTGAATATTCTCGGAAATTCCAAATCGCAGCTTGCATATCATGCACTTAATTCCAGTCTTGAATTCGTAGACGACAGCATAAAACCTTTGGTTAAGAAAAATCTTTCAACTCTAAAGCTCTCAGGTGTCCGAGAGGACAATTCAAAAGATTTTTATAAAGCTATCCTTTCAAAATCAAAACCGTACAGATGTTGTGTGACCTACCCTGACGGTCATGGAAATCAGGCAATAATTTTTTCAAGAACAAACGAGGCAAAACGTGTTCAGTTCGCAGCGGTAGTTGTGAACGATTATAACGGTATTCGTGACTGTTTCGGGTTTAACGATATTTCGCAATTTGAATGCGACAAAATTATCGAAAGATTTTATAAGGGCGAAGAGGTCTTGAATGTTTCGGCAAATGTTGTGAAAACATTGTTGATTTACTATGAAAAGCTTTCCAAAGTCAAATATAACAACTGGTTGCTCCCTTATGAATATGTTTGTTGGAAAAATTTGCTCGCAGATATAGATTATGAGGTGAAAACTTTTGAGGAGCTTTTGGTTGATTGTTTTGACGGGCAAAAACTCTCAAATACAGAACTTGCAACACTTTTTGGTGAAGAATTTTTCTCAAAATGGTTTTTAAATTCAGACTACAGTCCTGAATTTGAAATGCTTTTGAATAAATTAAACCACAGAGTGAAGGAAAACCTTTCAGCCGTTGATTTTGACAAGGTTATAGAAGAAAATTTGAACGTAATTTTTGACAATACCGAAAAATTAATCAGAGCAAAGCGTTTGCTCCTTTGTGCGTATTTAAAACTTGTTGATAAAAAGCCTGAAACTTCAAGAAAATTGTGCACGATTTACAAAGACAGTGAAAATTTCAACTATCTTTTGACGCTTATTTTGAAACGCAGTATTTATGAATATTACGTGAATTTGAAATTTAATACGGAAGAAAATGCTGACAGATTTTCTTTGAAAGAGTTGGATGAAATAATTTCCGCAATCGAAAAAAGGTGGGTGCACAATGTATAAGGTAATGGCTCTGGATGTCGGAACAAAGCGTATAGGGGTAGCGTTGAGCGATTTCCTTTTAATGATTGCAAACGGGCATTCTTGTGTTTCACGTCAACCTGAAGACAAGGCGATTGAGGAAATTTTAAAAATTGCAAAAGAAAATCATGTTGAGAAAATTGTTGTGGGTGTTCCTCTGAATATGGATGGCACACAAGGGTTTCAGGCAAATGATTGTATTGAATTTTCAAAAAAGATTTCCGGTTACGAAATTATATATGAGGACGAAAGATTGACCTCCGATACCGCAGAAGAAAATCTTCGCAACAAAAAGATTGACTTCAAAAAAAACAAAGGGCTGGTTGATATTGAAAGTGCTTGTATTATACTGGAACAGTACCTGTCACGTAAGTAAAAAAAGAAAGAGGATAAAAATGGCAAAAGACAAAGATCAATTAATCGAAACAGTTGACGAAAACGGCAACATCATTACGTTTGAATTGTTTGACATCGTAGAAGTTGATGAAAGAGAATACGCACTTCTTCTTCCGACTGATGCTCAAGAAGGTGATGAGGATGAACTCGTTCTTATGAGATTAACAAAAGATGGCGAAGACTACTTGTTTGAAACTATCAACGATGATGATGAGTTCAACAGAGTTGCAGAATATGTAGAAAATTTGGCAGAAGAAGACGACGACGAGGAATAAAAATTGTTTGAAAAATTTACGGAAAAAGCTCTGAATGTTGTGAGCGAGGCTCAAACTATTGCACAAGAAATGAATTCCGAATATATTTTGTCGGAACACCTTTTGCTTGCGTTAGCGAAAGAGGCTCGTGGCGTATCTTTAAAGATTTTTAAGATGTATAACATTTCTTATGAACTTTTGTATGAAAAAATAAAAGAACATTTGCAAATCCAACCTAAAACAGGTAGTGGAAAACCGAATTTCAGCGATCATGTTAAAAATCTTTTGAAAAATACACTGGATTTAGCCAACAAATCGGGCAATCCGTCAATTTTGTACGAACATCTGTTCTTGGCAGTCATAAATGACAGAAACTCTAATAATGTGAAGGTTTTGGAAGCTCTCGGCTTCAATGTTATTGCAGCAAGAGCACTTTTAGAAAAACTTGTCCAAAGAAAAACAAAAAGACTTGTTCATCCGGAAGGTGAAGAAAACCGTGAACATGAGCATGAAAATGAAGATGCAACAGAGTTAATTTTTGACAGTGAAGAGTCCTCAAAAGTCTTTGAGCGTGCGGTTTCTAAAATGACAGCGTCAAATTATGAAATTCTCGGGACTGAACAAATTATTTCTTCAATTCTTGAGGATAAAACTTCAAAACTTTCGGAAATACTTGCAGAAAACGGCATTACTTCCGATCTTTTTGAAGAAAAGTTGAAGAAAATTCAATCAAGACAGGCTGAATATGAGGGCAGACAAATTATTTTCACGCCTAATGCCTTTAATACAATGAATTTGGCACTTCAAACGGCGAAGGAGCTGGGTTCATCGGTTGTTTTGCCTGAGCACATTGTGCTCGGTATCCTCAAAACCAAAAAAGGTTTGGCGTATGAGATTTTTAAAGAATTGAAAATCAACGATGACGATTTGGCTCACAGAATTATCAAACCTATCGAAAAAGAAATGCCCGAAACCCTGACTATTCTCAGACTTGCAAAGGAAGAAGCTCGCAGGTTGGGTAGAAATGTCGTCGGAACTGAAATGTTTTTGCTCGGAATTATCGGAGAGGG
>ONYB01000037.1 GCA_900321895.1 uncultured Brachyspira sp. | reverse complement strand
TTAATCGGTTATCCTGATACAATGGCATTTGTGCAAGAGATGAAAAAGCACATGAGTATCGCAAAGGTTTGCGATAACAGCCATTTAGCAGAATGTTGGGGCACAACAGAAGTAGATGTCGGAAAAGACAAACCTTGGGAAATTTCTAAAACAAAGACAGCAAAAACATTAAAAATAGGCGAACCTGATAGCTGGGCAGATACGGTCGGAATTGTTACTGCCGACGGAACTCCGATGATTTTATCTTATGATAAGAACTGTAACTTTGACCCAAACAATGCAGGCTTGCAGTACAACCAATCAAGCGGAAAGTCTAATTCTTTGGTTTGTTTGTCGGGTGTATATGACTGGAATGGTGGAGCAAGACCAAATAAATTAGGAGATGATGTTATTACTTTAGGCATGGCAAGTGGGCTAGGAAGCAGTTGTGCATTTGAAGTAGGAGGCACATGTTATACCGCTCCATTCACACCAAAACCACTGACAAAAGCAGAATGCGAAGCAGCTGTAGCCGAAGGCAAACTGGGAATAAAAGCCTGCTATTATGAACAAGACTATTGGGCAGGAGCAGTAAAACAATGCGGAGGAGTATCCAAAATGCCGACAATGGCACAATTAGGTGAACTGGCAAGCCAACTATACGTAGGCAATCCAAGCATTGGAGCAAGAGAAAACAAAACAGGTATTCAATTTGATTCCAACTCTTCAACCGCCAAATCTCTAGGACTTACTCCGTACTTCTACCTTTGGTCGGGTGAGGAGAGCAGCTCCGACTACGCATACTCCAGGAACTTCTTCACTACGTACTCGACCTGGGGCACCAGCTACCGCGGCTACCGCCCCAATCAGGCGGTTTGCTTAGGTGATTAAAAGCATAAGTAGCGTTTTACACCAACTACATAACAAAAACTCCCCCTTAAAAAGAGGGAGTTTTTGTTATTATAATCTCAACAATTAGTCATCTAATGCTGCAACACCAGGGAGAACTTTTCCTTCGATGAATTCCAAAGAAGCTCCGCCACCTGTTGATACGTGAGTGAAATCTTCTGCCTTGAAGAATTTCTTAGCTGCTGAAACTGAATCACCACCGCCGATTACTGAAACAGCACCGTTTTTAGTTGCTTCAACTACAGCTTCCAATACTGCTTTTGTACCTTCTGCAAATTTAGGGTTTTCAAAAGCTCCTACAGGGCCGTTCATCAAGATTGTTTTTGATGATTTGATTACATCTGCAAATGCTTTTCTTGAGTCAGGGCCTGCATCTACACCTTCAAATCCGTCAGGAATTTCGTTGATTGCAACGAATTTGTTTGTGCCGTTGCCTGAAAAATCGTCAGCAGCAAGTACGTCTGTTGCCATAACAAGTTTTACACCCTTGTCAGCAGCTTTCTTTTCGATTGCTTTTGCTACTTCCATTTGGTCGTCTTCGCAAATAGAGTTACCGATTTTACCGCCGTTTGCTTTTACAAATGTATAAGCCATACCACCGCCGATAATCATGTTGTCTACTTTGTCCAACAAGTTTTCAAGAACACCGATTTTTGAAGAAACTTTAGCTCCGCCAACAACTGCTGTGAATGGTCTTGTTGGGTTGTCAAGAGCTTGTGACAAGCATCTGATTTCTTTTTCCATCAAAAGACCTGCAACTGCCGGTTTCAAAACTTTAGCCAATTTTGCAGTTGATGTGTGGTTTCTGTGAGCAGCACCGAAAGCATCGTTTACGTAGAAATCACCCAATTTTGCAAGTTCGTTAGCAAAAGTCATATCGTCGTCTTTTGCTTCTTCTGCTTTGTAAAAACGAATGTTTTCCAACAATGCAACTTGACCGTCTTTCAAGTTTTCTAATGCTTTTTCAGCACCTTTGCCAACCGGTTCTTTTACAAACAAAACATCTTCGCCAAGAACTTTTGACAAGTATTTTGCAACAGGTTCAAGTGAAAATTCTAAGTTCCATTCACCTTTTGGTCTGCCCAAGTGAGCCATCAAAATGATTTTTGCTCCCTTTTCTTGCAAAGCTCTTACAGTCGGAACAATAGCTTGAATTCTTGTATCGTCTGTTACGTTTTTGTCAGCGTCCAAAGGTACGTTTACGTCAACTCTGACCAACGCTCTTTTGCCTTTTACGTCGCCTAAATCTTTAATTGATTTTTTCATTTTTGCATCTCCTTCTTTTAATGTAGTGCATGACAATTCTAGCCGAAAAAAAAATCGTTTTCAATAGAAAGCCCTCGCCGATTTCTCAGTGAGGGCTTTTTGAAAATTATAAAGATTCTTGATAAATCGTTCTGACCAACTCTCTTGAGTTTCCGCTTGGTCCGATGTTAATCAAACCGTCAAGGGATGGAGTTGTAAATGCCAAATCCGTCAGTTTTTTGACATCGTCGGCACTAAATCCCATATCTGTCAATTTTTCAGGAACGTCTACCGATTTCAACCATTCGTAAACTTCTTTTGCGGCTTTTTCAGCATCCCCAGCTTCAGGTTTTAAGTTTGGTGCAATCGGAGCTAAGATGTCTGCCAAAACATTTGGTCTGTCTTTGTAAATAGTTTTAATAACGGCAGGCAATAAGATTGCAAGACCCAAACCGTGTGACAAATCGGGTTTTACTGCACTCAACGGGTGTTCAAGTGCGTGAGTGTAGTGTAACAATCCGTTATCAAAACTTACACCGCCCATCATTGCTGCATAAGCCAAGAAGTATCTTGCTTCCAAATCATCAGGATTTTTGATAGCTTTTGGCAAATATTTTGCAACCAATTCAATAACTTGTTTGGCAAGAGTGATTGAATAAGGCGATGCAACTGTTGATGTTGCTGCTTCTACAACGTGGTTTACTGCGTCGATAGAAACATATCTTGTCTGTTTCGGTGACAATTTTGTCATTAATTGCGGATCGTCGATTGCGAACATCGGATAGATGCAATCATAAGCGATAGCCGGCTTGAAGTTTTTAGCCAAGTTTGTAACTACTGCAAATCTGTTTGTTTCTGTGCCTGTACCGTGAGTCAAGTTGATAGACACAATCGGAGCGGCTTTTTCCGGAGTAAATTCAAAATCATAAATATTTTCGGCAGTTTTGTCCGGATAAGCAAGCAAAATCGCAACGGATTTGCCAGCATCTGTCGGAGAACCTCCTCCGATTGATATAACTGCTTTTGCTCCAAAATCTTTTGCCATTTGTGCAGCTTCGTTTACGTGTTCTGTTGTCGGGTTCGGTGTAACTTTATCAAAATTTATATACCCGATACCGTGGTCTTTCAATGCTTTTTCTACATAATCCCAAGCACCTGTAGCTTTATAAGCATTTCGACCTGACATTACTATAACTTTGTCATAGCCTTTATCTTTTAAAACTTTTGCGATGTCGTCAATTTTTTTTATAGCTCCAACACCAAAATAAACCGTTGTTCTTGTGCGAATTTCCTTAACTTCGTTAATGTTAATATCATTTTCCCACATAACGAACTCTCCTTTCTTAACTCTGTACCCCCATATTATAGTAGTTTTTTTTGACTTTTGCAATATCTAATTTATTCGGATAAAAAAAAGCCCTCCGAATTTTCGGAGAGCACTTGTTCTGTAGAACAACAAACATCGGAATTTATGAGATTTATGAATTTTGTACTCTTTCTGATTTTACTTTGTCCATAAGCTCGACAAATTCTTTTTCGTCAAGGGTTTCTTTTTCAAGCAATGTGCGAGAAATATATTCAAGCATGTCACGATTTTCGGTTAAAAGACGTTTTGCTGTTTCGTAGCGTTCGTCAACAATCTTTTTGACTTCTTTATCGATGTCTGCTGCAACTTCTTCTGAAAAATCACGTCTGACACCAAAATCACGACCCATAAAGATGTGTTGTTCGTCTTTGCCGTAAGCCATGTTGCCCATTTTTTCGCTCATACCGTATTTTGTAACCATATTTCTTGCGAGTGAAGAAACCTTTTCCAAGTCATTGCTTGCACCTGTTGTGATTGAATCTGCACCGTAAACGATTTCTTCAGCAACACGTCCGCCCAAAATCATTGTGATTGAATCCAAAATTTGTGATTTTTTCATCGTTAAGTGATCTTTTTCCGGCAACGTCATTGTGATACCGAGAGCCATGCCACGAGGAATGATTGAAACTTTGTGGAGCGGATCAGTATTCTTGAGGAGTTTTGCCAAAAGTGCGTGTCCGACTTCGTGGTAAGCTGTGTTTTCTTTTTCTTCGTCGGAAATAATTCTACTTTTCTTTTCAGGGCCTGCCATAACCTTGTCGATAGCTTCTTCGAGATTTGCCATGTTGATTGATTTTTGGTCATGACGAGCTGCAAGAAGTGCCGCTTCGTTTAAAAGGTTTTGCAAATCAGCACCGGTAAATCCCGGAGTACGTTTTGCCAAAATCTTTAATTCAACATCTTTATCAAGCGGTTTGTTTTTGGCATGAACTTCTAAAATCTGTTCACGACCTAAGATATCGGGTTTGTTTATGACAATTTGCCTGTCAAAACGTCCCGGTCTGAGAAGTGCGTTATCCAAAATGTCCGGTCTGTTTGTGGCTGCAATTACAATAATGTTGGTGTTTTCGTCAAAACCGTCCATTTCAACAAGTAATTGGTTAAGGGTTTGCTCACGTTCATCGTGACCGCCGCCGAGCCCTGCTCCACGTTGACGACCTACTGCATCAATTTCATCAATAAATATAATACATGGTTGGTGTTTTTTTGCCTGATCAAACAAATCTCTTACACGGCTGGCACCGACACCTACGAACATTTCTACAAAGTCAGAACCGCTTATTGAAAAGAACGGAACACCGGCTTCGCCTGCAACAGCTTTTGCCATAAGAGTTTTACCTGTCCCGGGAGGGCCGACCAAAAGAACACCTTTCGGAATTTTTGCTCCGAGTTTTATGTATTTGTCGCCATTTTTGAGGAAGTCAACAATTTCTTCAAGTTCTTGCTTTTCTTCATCTATACCCGCAACATCTTTAAATGTTGTTTTTACTTTGCTGTCTAATAACATTTTGGCTTTGCTTTTGCCGAAAGACATTGCTTGAGAACCACCTGCCTGAATGCTTTTTATAACCATTAGCAAAAAGCCGATAAGCAACAGCGGGAAAATTATTGAACCTAAAATGTTCAAAAGTTGAGAAGATTCGTTCGGTTTTTTCACCTCAATGTTAACATTCGCTTTTTCCAGTTTTGGCATAAGGCTTGGATCGTTTGGTGTTAAGACTTTATATTGATTTTGAGGTAATTTTTTCGGAACCGGCCCTAATAGCCCCTGTTCGGTTTTTGCCTCTTCTGCTTTAGGTTGGTTTTTCGGAATTGCAATTAAGTAGTCGTTTGCTTTTTCAACTCTTGAAAATTCGCCGTTGTCCAACTTTTGCAAGAAATCAGAATATGAAATATCCTGTGTATTGGTTACAGGCCCTGCCATAAATACAGATGAAATAAAAATCATTGCGATAATGGCTAAGACTATATACATACCCGCAGATTGTTTTTTGTCCATTAAAAAATCCCTCTCTTTTGTCTTTCAGTACCATTATAACCTAAAAATATCTAAAATGGAATAGCATAAAAAAGATGTCTGTTGTATTTAATTTTTTAAAAACAAAAAATCGCCCTGAAAGAGCGATTTTTTGTGTATGCATTGAAAGTAAAACTTATTTAAGTTTTACGCTAACAGAAGTTCCTTTTTTAGAAATTTCAACTTTGTCTTCTCTTGCTAACCAGCCAAGACCCAAATCAGCGAAGTTACCTTTAAGGTCTAATTCTTTTTTGATTTTTGAGAAAGTTGTTTCGCCGTTGTTGTTCAAATAGTTGTAAATTTCTCCTGCTGACATTCCGATTTTTTCTTGTAATTCTTGCATTTGATACCTCCTACTTTCTAATAATGCACTGTATACTAAGTATTTTATTTCATAATTAAATATTAGTCTAGTTTGTAAATTTATGCAATAGTATAAAGGGATTATTTTATAAGTGTAATTCGTACTTATTTTTGTGGTAAAATACACTAAAAAGAGGATTGTTTTGTGATTATTGACGGAAGTATTTCATCTAAAAAAACAGATATTCTGATAGAAAAGTATGCAGAACTTTTAAATTCTGGTATTGATGCTTCTCGTATTTTGGTGCTGGTGCAAAATTCGAGTTTGAAAAATAATTTTATTAACAAAACCCTTGAAAAAATAAAAGTAAATTCGCTCGAAAAATTGCAAGTGTATTCGTTTTTCGGGCTTGTGTATAACGCAATAATCGACAATTTTGCGATTATCGAGAGCGGAAATCCTTTTAAAAATAATCCGAAAATATTGCCAAATCTTGCTGGGCTTGAGGTTTCGCAGTTTGTTTTGAGAGATATTTTGAAAAAAATTCCGTTCAAAGGTTACAATTCTAAAAAGTCACTTCTTCATCAACTGTTTAGAAGATATGCACTTATTGTTCAAAATAATTTGTCTGATGAAGATGTTGAGTGGAGGGCGAGAGTTCTCGGTGAAAGTTTTGCTGAGGATGCAAAAGTTACCTTGAAACAGTTGCTCAAAGAAACATTGTTTCTGAGAGATTTTGACTATTTAAGGCAAGGTCTTGTGTTTAATTATATTTATAAAAACACGGATTATTTTAAAAATATTGATTACTTAATCCTCGACGACGGGGATGAAATTACTCCGATTTGCTATGATTTTATAAAATATTTGTCAAAACAACTCAAAGATGTTTTTGTTGCATTTGATTCAAAAGGTGCAAGCAGAATAGGGTATTTAAGTGCTGACAAGACGGCTGTGTGGGAATTTGAGAAACTCTTTGACCAGCCAGTTACGACTTTAGATGTTGAAACAAAATTGAAATTTGATGCGGAAAATCTTTTTAAAAATATTACGGAAAATAAAAAAGAAATTTTGGAAAATTTTTCAATTCAATCACCTTCAAAACGTTCTTCAATGATTGACAAAACTGCCGTAAAAATTAATGAACTTTTGGCATGGAAAAAAGTAAAACCGCAAGAGATTTCTATTATAACTCCGGTAATTGATGAAATGCTGAAATTCACGCTACAAGAGAGTTTGAGCAATCAAGTTAATCCGATTTATTTGTCCGGAAGCGAAAAACTTATTCAAAATAAAATTGTTCTTGCAGCAATTACAATTTTAAAAATAAATTCCGAACACAAAAATAATTTGACTGAGTTTGATTTACGAAATATTTTGGTAAATATTCTGGGAATTCCGCTAAAATATTGTAGAGAAATTTTGGCAAATTTCGATTTGAATTTTTCGTTGATTGATTACAATTTTGAAAATGAAGAACACAGTGAAAAATATCGAAAATTCAAAAATCTTTTGGAAAAATTATCCACATCAAATTCAAAAATGTCCGAACAGGTTTTTGAAATTTATAACGAGTTGATTGATTTTACGACGATTAATCCGAAGGAAGTTAACAAGTTTAATTTTTTTATAAAACAACTTCAAGATTTCGAAAATGTTTTCGGCATTTCCGCACAAAATCGCAAAGAAGAAATTATTACTCAAATTGAAAATTCAATCATTTCCGAAAATCCGTATTCGATATTGGAAGTTGGTGAAAATGACCTTGTAATCGGAACTCCGCAAAAAATTATAGATAATCAAATTCGCACAAAATATCAGTTTTGGTTGGATGTTTCTTCAGACAGTTGGGTAAAATCCGATACCGGTCCATTGTATAATGCGTGGGTTTTCCAGCGGGGGTGGAGTAAGGATGAATATACGATTGATGACAATATTGAATTAAGTCGAGAAAAAACAGCAAGGATTTTGAGAAAATTAACCCTTGCGGCGGATGAACATATATATACGTTTTCCAGTTTGTTTGACGGTAATGGTGTGGAAAATTTTGGCGGAATTGAAGAATTTATAGTCGTCGGACAAGAAAAAGAAGATGAAAAAACAAATTCGCCGAAAGTCAGTCCAATTACTCCAAGAGAGGATCAAAAACCTGTTTTGGAATATGAAAGCGGACAGATGGCGATTTCTGCAGTTCCGGGGGCTGGTAAAACAACTATCCTTCTTGTTCTTATCCTGAAACTCTTAGAAAATGGGATAAATCCTGATAACATTTTTGTTATGACTTATATGGAATCTGCTGCGAGAAATTTTAGAGAACGAATTAAAGCGATTAGAGAAAATTCTACCAATCTTCCGAATATCAGTACGATTCACGGGCTTGCTCTTAGAATATTAAAGGAAAATGGAAATTTTGAAAGGTTGGGGCTTTCTTCGGATTTTGACATTTGCGATGACACACAGCGTTCAAGAATTGTGAGAGAAGTTTCGACTGGCTTGAAACTCAAAAAAACTGAAACTGATGAATTCGATCGAGCGATTTCTGTTTTTAAAATAGGTGGCGGAAAATTTACGGAAAATCTTTCTGAAACTCCTGCAAAAGGCGAGAGTAAGCTTACGAAATTTCATAGATTTTTTGAGGGTTATCAGAGGATTTTAAAAGAGGCAAACCTGATAGATTACGATGATATGCTGATTTCGTCCGTAAAACTTTTGGAAGAAAACGAGGATATTCGAAATTATTATCAAGATATTTGCAGATATATAATTGAGGATGAGGCTCAGGATTCTTCGTCCGTTCAGCAGCGATTAATTAATATATTGAGTGCAAAACATAAAAACTTAATCCGTTGCGGCGACATAAATCAGGCAATTACGACGACCTTTACAAATGCCGATGTCAAAGGATTTAGAAAGTTTATAAAAGAAAGCCAAGACGTAAATATGAATTGTTCTCAACGGTGTTGTGAAGGGGTTTGGAAGCTTGCAAATGAACTGTTGCTCTCGGCAGAACAGCAAAACGAAACGAAAGATGCATTTTTTCACATTCTAATGCAGCCGGTAGAAGGACGAAATCCGGTTAGTGAAAATGCGGTTTCAGGGCATATTTTTGAAAAATCGCTTGAAGAAAGAAATTTTGTTCTTCGAGAAATTAAAAATGCGTTCAAAAAAAATCCGAAAACAACTGTCGGAATTCTTTTAAGAAACAATTATCAAGTCGCACAATGGATGAATTTTGTAAACGATAGCGGGCTTAAAAGTATTACCAGAAGCGAATGTTTGGAACAAAAATCAATTTTTAGGGCGATATTTGCCGTGTTGAGTATGATTTTGAAACCGTTTGATAATAATGTAATTGCTGAAAATTATGAAATTCTTGCGGAGTTGGGTTTTTATAAGCAACGATTGGGTTTGGATATAAAAAATTGTGAAAATCCGTTTGTTTCACTAAATCCCGATGATATTCAAAATGTTTCGCTTTGTCAGTTTTATTGGGATTTAAATTATTGGTTGTATTTCCCGCATTTGAGTGCGGATGAGTTGGTTATCAAAATCGGTCTGCATTATTTCTCAAGTGAAATTGAAAAATCGAATATTTATCTTATAGCGATTTTGGTAAAACGTTTGGGGGCAAACGCAAAAAGTCTTGAAACTGTTGTTGAAAGGCTTGCTGAACTCGCAAAGAGAAACAGTTTAAGCGGTTTTAAATTTTTCTCGGAAGAAGAAGAAAGTGATAGGGGATTTTTGGAAGGAAAAGTTCAAATTATGACCCTCCACAAATCAAAAGGAGATGAGTTTGATTACGTGTTTTTGCCTGAAATGTCTGAGAAAAATCTTGCGTTAAAGTTTGATAAAATAAAATTGAAATCAACAGATTTTATGGAAAGTGTAAAAGCCCTAAATCCTTCGTACAAAGTAAAATCAGAGTTTGATATGAAAGAAGAAATTGTTGCGGAAAATCTTCGACTTTTGTACGTAGCAATTACAAGAGCCAAAAGAAAACTGTGCTTTTCGGTTTCTACAAAAACAAAATCTTTTGAAAAAATTGTGGAGCAAGAACCGTCCTCAATTTTTGAAATGGTGGAGGTATTAAATGATTAATTTTTCGCCAAATATGCTGAAAACTTTTAAAACTTGTCCAAAGAAGTATTTTTACAAATATGTGGAAAATATTTCAATGCCGCAGCCTGCATCTTTTTTTGAAAAAGGTAAAAAAATTCACGCACTTGCAAACTATTATCTTCGTGGGGCGGACATCACCAATATGTTGAACGAGCTGACAGACGATGAAAAACTTATCTGGCAACGACTTTTGGCAAATGAATTTTTTCAAAAGGCTTATGTAAATTCTGAGTATAATTTGTCGGCAAAAATTGGCGATTACTGGGTTGGCGGTAGGCTTGACGCATTGATGAAGGATGGTGAAAATTACTACATTCTCGACTATAAAACCGGTTCAATTCCGCAAAATCCGGAATATGATTTTCAAACAATGGTCTACTTACTCTGTGCAGACAAAAAAGTCAAAAGTTACGCAAGTTTGACCTTTGTCTATATTGACCTGCGAAACGATAAAAATTGCGAAATAAAGTTTACGTCTGAATTCAAAGCAAAATACGAAAACTACATCACAGAAATTTGTTCACAAATTGAGAATGCTCAATTCCCTGAAAGAATTGAGCACTCCAAAAGTTGTGATTTTTGTGAATACAAAAAGATTTGTATTTAGGGATTTGTCCTATTAATATGCAGGATATTATATACAAAAAACCTCTACCAAGTGGTAGAGGTTTTTAAAATTAATCAAAATTTGACTATTTGATTTCAACAGTAGCACCAGCTGCTTCAAGCTGTTTTTTGATTGCTTCTGCATCTTCTTTTTTGATGTTTTCTTTGATAGCTTTTGGAGCACCATCAACCAAATCTTTAGCTTCTTTCAAGCCAAGACCTGTGATAGCACGAACTTCTTTCAATACAGCAATTTTGTTAGCACCAGCTGCTGCCAAGATTACGCTAACTTCAGAAGCTTCTTCAGCTGCTGCTTCACCAGCTGCTGCCGGAGCTGCTGCAACTGCTACAGGAGCTGCTGCAGATACGCCGAATTTTTCTTCCATAGCTTTAACTAATTCAGCTGCTTCTAACAAAGTTAATTTTTCGATTGATTCCAAAATAGTTTCTACGTTACTCATTATTTTTCTCCTTTAATTATTTTTGTTTAACGTTTATTAAGTAATAATCGGCACGAATGCCGTTTGCAGATTAGTGAAACTAAGCTGCAGCTTTTTCTTTTTGATCTCTAACAGCTGCAACAGCACGTGTAAGTGATGCCATAACTGCGTTGACAGATCCAACGATACCTGATGCCGGTGAGTTGATTGAGCCAAGCATTTTTGCGTAAAGTTCTTCTTTTGAAGGAAGTTTAGCAAGAGCTTTAGCTTCATCAGCTGACAACAATTTGCCTTCTAAGATAGCACCGAGGATTTCGCCTTTTTTAGTATCTTTAATGAATTTAGATACAATTTTAGCTGGGCTAACTTGATCTTCAAAACCGAACGCAACTGCGATAGGGCCTTTGCACAAATCAGCGATTACTTCGTATTGAGTACCTTTTGCAGCGATTTTTGCAAGAGTATTTTTAGTTACCATGTAGTCGCCGCCTTCTTGTTGAAGTCCGCGTCTTAGTTTTGTGATTTCTTCTACTGTATAACCTTTGTACTCTGTTACAACTGCTACTTGAGCTTTCTCAAATTTAGCTTTCATTGCATCTATTTTTTCTTGTTTAAATGCTTTTGTTGACATTTTTGCTCCTTTGATTGTAACTTTTTTATCGACCTTGTTTTGCCCGAATACTAAAAGATTTTGCAATCCTTTTATTCGGAACCGCAAAATCACACATTTGTATATAATTAACTATTATATTCGACTTGTGTAACCTGAATTAGCTGCTTTTGCATTTAATTAATTTTAATAAATTTATTAAAACCAAACTAATTGTCTGCGGTTTACAAGACAATGCTATCATGAATAAATTTTTATAGCAACTCTTTAGTTAAGATTTTTTAACTAATGACCAAATATTTTCGTCATCGGTAATTTCGTATGTCCCTTTTAAGAATGCCTCAAATTTCGGTTCTTTTACCTGTTCATAGCGGTTGCAGAAGTTGCCATAGCATAGAATTTCGTTTGGCATGTTCAATTTCAAAAGTGATTTCAAATCAGCGTAGACATCTTTGAGTTGTACCCCGTTCGGGAAAACATCAATCGCCATATTAGTGGAAATCGTGAGTTTGCGAGCCTTTAGCTGTGCTTGAAGATGTGTAAGTGCCTCATCTATTTTCAAAAGAATTGTATCGACATTATCAAAATTTTTGAAAGAAATTATCAAAGTTTTGCCGTCTTTTGAAAAGTTGCAACCTTGAATAGTTTTCAACATATTGTAAAGTGCAACAAGAACGATTTCCTCCTGTCTCGGATCTACCTGCTTTGCCTCATTGTGTGATTGATAAAAATCACGCAAAATGCTTTTCAAGTGGATATTTACCAAAATAATTACGTTTTTGTAAGACATAATTTTGTCTTTAACATCACTCTGAAGTCGCTTGTTGAAGGCAATGGTTTCTTCTTCTTTTTTCTTGACTATAGCTTTTTCAAGCGACGCTTGTTGAAATTTTAAATATATTTTGATTTGCGAAGAAATATAAATAACAACACCGACAAATGCAATAAATATAAAGAGAGAACCGTCAACACCGGCTTGCCCTTTTTTCAGTTCTTCGCCGAATTGAGATTTCATGAGCTCTTTTACAAAGTTCATAATCGGGTCGAGGAAGGAAAGGGCATGGTTATTAATCAATTCCAAAAACCAATACAATGAAACAATAAACACCACAAATAATGAAACAACTTGGATAAGTATCATAATTTGTTCAAAAATGTGGCAAATTTGTTTTTGCTTTTCCAACCCTTTAACCATCTAAATTCCTCATCTTACTTATAATTCTATGTTATCTATCAAGCGAACATTTTCCACTCTTAAGGCAATAAACACAATGGTATTCCCGTCTGCAATCTCTTTTTCTTCAAGATTGTCTTTGTCCCTGAATTCAAGATATTCCAGAGAGTGGTTGTCGTTAATAAAAGAGTATGCCGTTTCCGTCAACGCTTTTACATCTTTTATTCCTTTATTATAGCATGTTTTTATATTATTTAAAATCTTACTCAAAACAAGAGCTTCTTTTTTCCCGTTTTCAGATAGATATTTGTTACGTGAACTTAGTGCAAGTCCGCTTT
Source organism: uncultured Brachyspira sp. (assembly GCA_900321895.1). Classification (GTDB taxonomy): domain Bacteria; phylum Cyanobacteriota; class Vampirovibrionia; order Gastranaerophilales; family Gastranaerophilaceae; genus Scatousia. The sequence continues at coordinate 8,785 of ONYB01000037.1, read as the reverse complement.
CTTCACGAACTATAGGGCACGGAATAATTTCTACGGGGATATTCAAATCGTGCACCATTTTTTTAAGAATTATTAACTGTTGCCTGTCTTTTTCGCCAAAGAAAGCAAAATCAGGTTGAACAATATTGAAAAGTTTGTTTACGACGGTACAAACTCCGTCAAAGTGTCCGACCCTTGATTTTCCGCAAAGTTTGTTTGTGTAGAAAAACGGCGGAATTACATAAGTCAAAAAGTCGTTTGACATAATAGTGCCTTCTCCGTACATTTCTTTTGGTGAAGGTGCAAAAACAATATCAACTCCGGAATCCGTGCAAAGTTTTTCATCTGCCTCAAGAGTTCTCGGATATTTGTCCAAATCTTCTCCGGGGCAAAATTGAATAGGGTTTACGAAAACCGAAACAACTGTTTTGTCACATTTTGCAATACTTTTATCAATAAGGCTTTTGTGACCTGCGTGAAGTGCACCCATTGTCGGCACTAAACCAACGGTCAAACCTTGTTTTTTCCATTCTTTAACTTGTTTTCTAACTTCCTCAATAGTATGTACTAACATAATTTGCTCTCCTTAAGAACTATGATAACACGAAAACAAAAGGTTACAAACCAACACTATAACCTTTAGTTAAAATTCTTCAACTCTTCTTCTTTTACATGAAAAACTTCATTCTCCGAAGGAAAACGACCGTTTTTGACATCAAAATTGTAGTTTTTCGCACAATCGGTGATAAACGCTCTCATATCGCCGTATTTTCTTGCAAATTTCGGGGTGAATTCAGAATATTTTCCGAATAAATCATCGCATACAACCACCTGAGCATCGCAAAATCTGCCTGCACCGCAAGAGATTGTCGGAACTCTCAAATTCTCCGTAATATATTTTGCACTTTCTTCCGGAACCATTTCCAAAACTATTGAAAAAACACCGGCATCTTCCAGTTTTTTTGCTTGGGCAAGGATTTCTTGAGTAGATTCAAAAGATTTTCCTTGAATATTGTATCCGCCGATTTTGTTTAAAAATTGCGGAGTAAAGCCGACATGTCCCATTACCGGAATTCCGATTTGAGTGATGTGTCGGATTACGTTGAGGATATAGTCGGTTGCTCCTTCGATTTTTACAGCATTAGCTCCCGCCTTAACCATTCTGCAAACATTAGTGACAGCCTCCGCTTCCGAGGAATGATAACTCATAAAAGGCATATCAGTAACAACAAGTGCTCTATTTGCACCTTTTGCTACCGCTTTGGTAAAAATTTCCATTTCATCCGCACCGATTGAGTTTGTCGTTTCATAGCCGAGTGCGGTCATTGCCAGACTGTCCCCGATTAAAATTATATCAATCCCCGCTTCATCAATATATTTGGCTGTTGAGTAGTCGTAAGCCGTCAAAACGGAAATCTTTTCGCCGTTATTTTTTAGTTTTTGAACAGTATTGACCGAAACTTTTTTGTTCATTATTTTGTACCTTTTACGGTTTCTTTATGTTGAAAAAATGAAGGTCTTTCGTTTTTGTGTTCTCTTTTGAACCAGTAATAAATTGCTCTTGCAACACGATTTGAGCTGTGACGAACAAAGCCTTCTTTGCTGTCTTCAATCAATTTTTTAGAGAAAATATTTATACCGAGTTTTTTGATATTTTCGACATCAACTTTTACAGGGTAAGAACCTGCCATTTGATATCTTGAAGCCAAATTTGACGGAATAAAATCATTAACCAAAACCGCATCTAGGATTTTTCTGCTGTTTGCGTGTTTCATTAGTGCGTTTACGTGATCAGAAACTGCGTAATTATCAGTTTCACCCGGTTGTGTCATTATGTTGCAAACATAAATCTTTTTAGCATCAGATTCTGCAACTTCTTTGGCAATCTCTTCTACCAAAAGGTTTGGAATTACACTGGTGTATAAGCTTCCCGGCCCCATGATGATTAAATCTGCATCTTTAATTGCTGCGATAACATCTTCCAATGCTCTGCAATGAGCCGGATCTGTGAAAAGTCTTTTAATTCTGCCATGGGCTTCAGGAATATTTGATTCGCCGTGGATAATCCTGCCGTCCTCCATTTCTGCAACAAGTTTCATATCATCTAAAGTTGCAGGAAGAACTCTGCCACGAATTGACAATACATTTGAGGATTCTTTTACTGCACGAACCATATCTCCCGTAATTGCACAAAGTGCAGTCAGGAACAAGTTACCAAAGCTATGACCTTCAAGGCCTTCGCCTGATTTAAATCTGTATTGGAAAAGTTTTGTAATTAAATCCTCGTCATCAGCCAAAGCTGCAATACAATTTCGGATATCTCCGGGAGGCAAAATTCCTAAATCTTCTCTCAGTCTTCCGGAACTTCCGCCGTCGTCACCTACAGTAACCACAGCCGTGATGTTGTTTGTAATATGTTTAATCCCTTTTAAAAGCATTGACAAACCTGTTCCGCCTCCGATTGCAACAATTTTCGGGCCTCTGTTAAGTTTTCTTCTTCTGTAAAGAGCTTCCAAAATTGTTTGCTGGTCACGTTCATTGCTTAAACCTAAAATTGAAAGGTTTGTTTTTTCCCAGCCTTTGAAAAATACCGCACCGCCTGTCATAATAATTGCAAATGCAAGCCATTCTGTTGAAACTTTCATTGCAATTTTACGGACAAATTCCATTGTGTAAAATATCGGGCGGATATCGCATAATATCAAAAATCCGAGAACCATTAAAACTGCACCCACAAAAATCAGTGCAAACCATCTTTTTACTTGTAATCCCGGAATTAACCAGCCTGCATCTTTGGGTATTTTCATATTATTTTTAAAATTCATCTTTTTATTTAACCTCATCACCTATTCAACCCAGCCGGACAAGCAAGCATTCTTGTAATTGACCGGAACCGGGGTAATTAAATCTTTTGATTGTTTGATTAACGCTTGTGCGTTTGCAATTTTGTTTGAAAAATGTATTGTATCAGCCGTAACAATGGTTTTACCGCCTGCAATATTGTCAATTTGAGATGTTGCAAGCAATGTTTTTAATCTGTTGATTGATGCAAATATATTTTCATTATCTTTTCTGTCGAAATCTATTGTGCCGTCTGTATTGTAGTTCTTTTCCAAAAATACTTCCTGAGCAACGGGAATATTAACTTCTTCTCCTACGGCAGATGTTATGTCGCCCGCAACACCATAGTAAACCAACCATTTTGAACATTTTTGAATTGCTTTTGCTATAGTTTTTGCAAAAGAATAATCTTCTGCGGCTTGCCTATACATTGCACCGTGAGGGCGAACGTGTTCTATTTCCATTTTAAAAGTTTTTGCAAAAGACATCATCGCTCCGATTTGATAAATTACCAAAGCCTCAAGTTCATCTTCCGCCAACTGCATAGGACGATATCCAAAGCCCTGAATATCATCAAAACCGATGTGAGCCCCGACAACGACATTTTTTTCTTTAGCTTTTAAAAGTGCATTTTTTATCGTCATTGGATCTCCTGCGTGAAATCCGCAAGAAATATTTACGGAACTTGCATAATCTAACAACGAAAATTCTGTATTATTTTTATAAATACCGAAACTTTGTGCTAAGTCTATGTTAAAATCAACATTTTTTATCTGTTTTCTCTCTAAAACTTCCTGCATTATTAAGTTATACCTATCTCAACTATTATCAGTTACATTATACTCACAAAATAAATTATTGCTACAATCTTTACATAATTTTAAGGAAATTATGCCGGCATGGTGAAAAGCTTTAATATGCTTGGATTTTCCCTACCTTGTTCATGTGATTGGTTTGTGGTAATCTTGGGTTAAGGGAGGGTTTATGGACAAAACTTTACTTAAACTCATAATATTAATAGGTGCATTTTTAGGTGTAGTATTTGGCGTATTAACGGCAATTCCGTATCTGGGAGAAATTGCGTTTTGGCTGCTTTTATGTTTCGCAGCCGTGATAGAAATGGTATTTTTAATGAGGGTAAAATTGTTGGAACTTTTAACGGTTGCTGAAAGTGCGGTAATCGGTGGAATTATCGGGTTCGTGTCGTTTATGGTTTTTTGTATCGTTTACGTTCCGATTGTTGTTATCCTTTATAAATTTTTTAATTATTCGGCAAACCCCGGAGTATCTCTAATGCTTGGAACTGCAAATTTCTTCATAATTTTTGTGCTTTCGGTGTTTATGTCAGTGCTGAGTGCAACGATTAATTCGTTTATGGGATTTTTAACGTTTTATGTTAAAGAATTTATAAAAACTTTGGATGATAACGAACAGAAAAGAAATATTTTTAAGTAATATAAATGAAAGGATAAAAATGGCTGAATTTCACTCAAAAATAAAAACAATAGAATGGGTAGATAATTATTCAAAAATGGTAGATCAAACAGTTTTGCCGTATGAATTTAAATATGTAAATATTACAAGCGGGCAGGGCATGTTTGATGCAATTAAAACTATGATAGTAAGAGGAGCACCGGCTATCGGAGTTGCGGGAGCTCATGGTGTAGTTTTGTATGCTCAAGAACTCGCTGCACAAAGTCTTTCTCGTGAAGATTTTGTTAGAAATTTATTGGTAAAAGCCGATTATATGGCAAGTTCTCGCCCGACTGCCGTTAATCTTATGTGGGCGGTCGCAAAACAAAAAGATATTATTAAAAATTCAACTTCTGATATTGAAGGAATTGTTGACGAGTTAAAACAAAATGCTATCAAACTCGAAAATGAAGATATTGAGATTAACAAAAAAATCGGTGACTTCGGTGCTGAAGTTGTACCAAATGGTGCTACAATTCTTACTCACTGTAATGCAGGTGCTTTGGCAACGGTTGGATATGGTACTGCTCTCGGTGTAGTTCGTTCTGCTTTTGCAAACGATCCGACAATTCAGGTTTTTGCAGATGAAACTCGTCCTCGCCAGCAAGGTGCAAGAATTACGACGTTTGAGCTCACTATGGATGGAATTCCGACAACTCTTATTACAGACGGAATGTGTTCTTATTTTATGAAAAAAGGAATGATTGACATGGTTGTTGTCGGTGCTGATAGGATTGCTGCAAACGGTGATGCTGCAAACAAAATTGGAACTTACACGGTTGCGATTGCCGCAAAATACCACAATGTGCCGTTTTATATCGCCGCTCCGCTTTCAACAATAGATACAAGTATCAAAACTGGTGATGAAATTGTTATTGAAGAACGTTCAAGAGAAGAAGTTACTCATATCAACGGTAAAACAATTTGTGCAGAAGGTGTAAATATTATCAATCCTGGGTTTGATGTAACTCCGCATGAACTTATTGCAGGTATTATTACGGAAAAAGGTATCTTAAGACCTGATTACAATAAGTCTATTGCTGAAGCTTTCAAAAAATAGGCTCAAACCGGCATAATTCAAAATCATTAAAGATATAAAAATACCCTCACGGAGAACCGAGAGGGTATTTTTAAGTTTGTTAGGATTAACTATTTTGCTTGTAATTTGTTTACAGCTTTAGTCAATCTTGATTTCTTTCTAGCTGCTGTATTTTTGTGCAAAATACCTTTAGAAACAGCTTTGTCGCATAATTGGTAAGCCTTTGATAAAGAAGCATTTAGTGCGTCTTTGTCTTCACCGTTAGCCAATTCCAAAACTTTCTTAACCGCAGTTTTGATAGAAGTTTTGAATGCAACATTTCTTACTCTGTTTTTTTCAGCTATAAGAATTCTTTTTTTAGCAGATTTAATATTTGCCATTTTTCTTTCCTTTTCTAAGTCTTGTGGTGCTTAATGACGGCACCAATACTCGAGGATGTGAGTACAAGTATAATAAATTAAAAAATAAACTTTTGCAATACAAATATTAAAAAATATGTTCAAAAATTTTTCCAAAAGTTCAAGTGTAAGAATAGTTTTACCAGCCTCTAAATCCTTATACAAAAAGCATATAAAATTTATATTTTAACTTTTGTAACATTATTCACGAGAACTAGTTCTAAAGGATTATATTTTTTAGCCGTTTGTGCTATATCTAAATTAAGAAGAAGTGGATTATAGTTAAATATAATCAGAGTAAGAGAGATATGGAGGCACAAATGTCAGTAGGACAATTCGTATTTATGTTACACAGCCACCTTCCTTATTATAGAAAAGCCGGCATGTGGCCTTTCGGGGAAGAAAACCTTTATGAATGTATGGCAGAAACATACATTCCTTTGTTGAATGCAATTTCTGAATTGTACGAAGAAGGTATCAAGGCTAAACTTACCGTCGGGATTACACCGATTTTGGCGGAACAACTTAACGATGAACACCTCAAGCATGGGTTTGTTAAGTATTTAGACTCCAGAATAGCACAGGTTGCAAAGGATTTAGACAGATATCCAGATCCGAAAGTGCCTCACTCACAGCACTTGAAATACCTTGCTAAGTATTATTTTGATTTGTTCAATCACCTAAAAGATACTTATGTAAACAAATACGGAATGGATTTAATCGGTGAGTTCAAAAAATATCAGGACTTGGGCTGTATTGAAATTACAACTTCAGGTGCAACTCACGGATTTTCTCCGCTTTTGGCAACTGATAGCAACTTGAATGCTCAGTTCAAAATCGGTTCTGACACAACAAAAAGACTTTTCGGAAAGAAGGCAAAAGGTTGCTGGCTTCCTGAATGTGCATACAGACAAGGTTATGAATATGTCGGAAAAGACGGCAAAAAACATTGGCGTCCGTCCATTGAAGTTACTCTTCAAAATAACGATATCGAATACTTCTTCACGGAATCTCACGTTATTGAAGGGGGCAACTCAATCGGTAACAGACGTGTAATCGGTGTTTACGGAAACATTGAATACATTCCGCTTCCTGAACGTCCTGCTACAGGTTACGACACATATTCAGCATACTGGCTTCCTGACGCACAAGTTGCGGTAATGGGCAGAAATGACCGTGCAGGCTATCAGGTTTGGTCAGCTGCAGACGGCTACCCTGGGGACGGAGTTTTCAGAGAATTTCACAAGAAAGACGACAAGTCTGGTATGCATTATTGGAGAATTACATCGTCTACTACGGATTTGGGCGACAAAATGCTATATGATCCGGTGCTTGCATTGAATAAAATTAATGAAAATTCAGATCACTATACAACTTTAATTTATCACTTGTTGAATGATTATAAAAAATCACACAATGGTAAAGAGGGGTTGGTAATGGTATCGTTTGATACAGAGTTGTTTGGTCACTGGTGGTTTGAAGGTGTTGAATTTATAAAACAAGTGATTAAAAAACTTCACCAATATTTGCCGGAAGTAGAAATGATGACTGCTGGTGAATACTTGCATGCACATCCGCCTACGGAAGCTATCCAAATCCCTGAAAGTTCATGGGGACAAGGCGGACACTTCTATGTATGGAACAACCATTTAACAGAATGGATGTGGCCGATTATTCATGCTTGCGAAAAAAGAATTAATGCTATTGCGGATAAATATTCAGAAATTCCAGAAGATAAATTGTTGCATAGAGCATTAAATCAAATGGCAAGAGAAAACTTGTTGTTGCAAAGTTCAGATTGGCCGTTCCTGATTACAACATGGCAGGCGAAAGATTACGCAACAGACAGATTTAGAGAACACGTAGATCGTTTTGAAAAAATCTGTGACATGATAGAAAGCGGTAACATAGATGAAGCAGCATTGAGTGAAATCGAAAGTATTGATAACTGCTTCCCTGCAATAGATTACAGAGTTTACCAATCTATTGAAGAAGGAGTAATCCCGCAGCAATCAAAAAAACTTGCTCCATTGTATGAATAGTGGTGGTATTTGAAATTATTTAAAAATGGGCTTCATAAAGAGGCTCATTTTTTTTGCATAAATTTCCTGTTTGTTTTCGGATAACATAATTCCGGATGTTTTCTTCTTAATAACTGTAATTCTTCATCAGAAAAATTAATCCTGTCTAACTTTTTGAATTTAATTTCAGAATAAGGCTTTAAGTTATAAAATTTATTATTAAAAATATTTTTATATGTGGAACAAACATTTGAGGCAAAATCTGCTATACCGAGCCACGGGTCAATAACTATAGACTTTTTCAAATTTTTATTGTCAAACGGTGAGCCGTCTTTATTTAAGATACAAACGACGTGATCTTGAGCCTGCCCGTCCGCGTACATTCTGGCAATGCTGGCATTTTCAACACCGTTCATTCGCAGAATTGAGGCGGCGAGATAGGTATCTTCACCGCAGTTTCCTACTTTTTCGTGTTTAAACTGTCCTAAAATTGCACCAACACGTTTGTAATCGTCTTTACCGCCGATATCCCATTCACTTCTTGCGTTGAAAACCTTGTTGACAATCCTTTTGTACCACGTATAAATTTTAACCAGTTTGATATTTTCGGAATTGCCAAGAATAATTCGGCTTATTGTAGAATTGGTGGCGGATTTAATAAAAACTTGAGGGTTGGTTTCTTTTAGGGTTTCGATGACATCGTAGAGCTTTGATGGAGAAATATGCGGGAAAGAGCGGACTTTTCGGCAAACCCATTGAGCGTCACGAACTTGTGGTGCACGGGCTGTGAAAGATTGTGTATTTGAGGAATTTTGAGAAATTTGTAGGTTCATCGGTTTGAGAAAAACTTGTAAAGAGGATTTTTTGATAAAAAAACACAAATATTTACAAAATTTTTTAAAGAAAGGTGTTGCAAAAAATTTTTCAGCGTATTACAATAAATCTTGTCGAAAGACGTGACAAGAGAAATGGGAGCGTAGCTCAGTTTGGTTAGAGCGCATGCCTGTCACGCATGAGGTCGCGAGTTCGAGCCT
>ONYB01000089.1 GCA_900321895.1 uncultured Brachyspira sp. | reverse complement strand
TTATTTTTGTATTACCATTTTTCATTACAAATCCTTTTTTATTTTATCATTCCAAGAAATTCTTCTTCTGTCAATATTATAACACCTAAATTTTTTGCTTTGTCCAGTTTTGAACCTGCACTTTCGCCAGCAAGTACAAACGAGGTGTTTTTTGATACAGAGGAAGATGTTTTTCCGCCATGCGATTTTATTATAGCACCGGCTTCATCTCTTGTCATGTTCGGCAAAGTTCCAGTCAAAACGAATGTTTTACCCTTAAATACATCTGATTTCGGCATTTCAACAGCAGGGGGCTCAACTCCGAGTATTTTAAGTTCTTCTAACATTTTTAAATTTTCTTCATCATGGAAAAAATTATAAATATCTTTCGCCATTTTTTCGCCCAAACCGTTAATTGCGATAAAATCGTCTTCTTTTGCAACTTTTAACCTATCAAGCGAACCGAATTCACCAGCTAATATATCCGCAGTTTCTTTTCCGACACTTTTTATCGAAAATGCGGTAATCAGCCGTTTTAAGGAATTGTGTTTACTTTTTTGTATTGCATTATACATATTCGCCGCAGATTTTTCCTTTACGGACTCCAATTTCATAAAATCTTCTTCGGTTAATTTATACAAATCTATTGAAGAAGAAATCAATCCTTTAGAGTAAAGTTGCTCAATAATAGACGGCCCGATATTATCTATATCCATAGCATCTTTAGACACCCAAAATTCAATTTTAGCTTTCACAACCGCCGAACATTTCGGATTTTGACAATAAAGATTAACTTCACCGTCAGGGCTTCCGAGTTTTTCACCGCAAGACGGGCAAATCGTCGGTGCTTGAAATTCCTCCAAAAGCTCGTGTTCGTCACTTTCGACAACTTTTATTACTTTCGGGATAATTTCCGCAGCTTTTTTAATAACAACTTTGTCACCCACCCTTACATCAAGCCTTTTTATCTCATCAAAATTGTGCAAACTTGCTCTTGCAACGGTACTTCCGGCAAGTAATACCGGAGTTAATTTTGCAACAGGAGTAATTGCACCGGTTTTTCCTACTCCAAATTCTATATCTTCAACCGTCGTAATCGCTTCTTCCGGCGGGAATTTGAATGCCGTCGCCCACTTTGGAGCTCTTGCCGTAAATCCCATTTCCTCCTGAATTCTCAAATCATTTACCTTGATAACAACTCCATCTGTTGCGTAATTCAAATTAAAACGTTCATTTTCCCATTTTTTGCAATAATCAATCGCCCCTTGAACATTTTTGCAAAGTTTGATATTCGGGTTAACCTTAAACCCGAGTTTTTTCAGGTACATAAGACTGTCATAGTGCGTTTTGGGGGCATTCGGCATATTTTCAAAAATCGAGGTATAAGAAAAGAACGACAAATCTCTTTTTGCCGTAATTGTGCTGTCCAACTGCCTAATCGAACCTGCGGCAGCATTTCTCGGGTTCGCAAAAAGTTTTTCGCCTTTTTGCAAATTCTCTTCATTCAATTTTTCAAAAGAAGTTTTAGGCATATAAACTTCGCCCCTGACCTCAACATCAACATTCTCAAAAAGTTTGAGCGGAATTGCCTTGACTGTTTTCAAATTCGGTGTAATATTTTCGCCCGTAACTCCGTCACCACGGGTTACACCAAGCGTAAAGAACCCTTTTTCATAAGTCAAGGCCATTGCCAACCCGTCGATTTTCAACTCACAAACAAGCTCGACATGTTGCCCGTATTCCGCCGTAATCTTGTTGTACCACTCGGTCAAATCCTCGTAGTTATAGGTGTTGTCAAGACTGTAGAGCCTGTATTTGTGGGTATGCGGAAAAAATTTTTCGCTTATCGAACCAACACGCTGCGTCGGACTGTCTGGAGTTTTCAACTCGGGATGTTCCGCCTCCAACTTTTCCAACTCTTTGAACTTCATATCGTAGTCATAGTCGGAAATCGACGGATTATCCTCAACATAATACTTGTAATTCGCAGCATTCAATTCATCTTTTAACGTATTAATTTTTTCTAAAATATCCACACTCATAACCTACATTACCATTAATAATTCACGAATAACCTTTGTCGCAACTGCGGTAGAAACGCCAGAAACATCGTAATCAGGAGCGAGTTCCACAACATCAGCCCCAACAATATCAAAGTTTTTGAGGTATTCAAACCACCCCATAAGTTCATTAAACTGCATACCGCCGCTTTCCGGAGTACCCGTACCGGACATTACAGAAGGATCAAGCACATCAAGGTCAACAGTCACGAAAACCTTTTTACTCTTCAAACAATCCAAATCCGAGTATTTGTGGCAAAGAGTATTATGCTCTTTCATAAACTCAAATTCTTCCTTCATGCCGGAGCGAATGCCGATTTGCTTAACATTTTCAGCACCGACGATTTTTGAAGAATGACGAATTACGGCAGAATGCGACATTTCTTCGCCGATATACTCTTCTCTTAAATCCGTATGAGCATCAAAATGAATAATTGCCAAATTGTCGTAAAACTTTGATACAGCCTTGATTTCAGGCAAAGTTACCAAATGCTCGCCCCCAATCCCGAAAACTCTTTTTCCGTCTTTATAAATATCCTCAACATTTTCCTGAATCACATCAAGCGACTTATATGTGTTGCCGAGCGGGAATTCCAAATCGCCCGCATCGTGAAAATTCACCTCTTCTAAATGTTTGTCAAATCGTGGGGAATATTCCTCCAACCCCCAACTTGCAAGCCTGATTTGTTCAGGAGCAAACCTTGAACCGGGGCGGTAAGAAACCGTTCCGTCAAACGGCAAACCGAGCATAACAATCTCGGACGAATTATAATCAGAGTTCTGTCCCATCCACGTTCTATCTAAAAAAGGTCCTCTCAACATAATTTTCCCTCCATACTTGAGAGTATTATAGCATGAAAAGATGTGAAAGGTGAATTCGCCCTCGCATTAAATGGCACTAAATTTTTTACGCCAATAAAAACATGTTATCTTGAGCACTCTTAAAACTGTATTGAAGAAAATAGGGCTTAACTTTCGGGTGGCACGAATTAAAAAATCGCTATCACAAGAACGTTTTACAACAATACCATTCATATCAATTTTAATGTAACTCATAAATGTTCCTTTTAAATTTTTGAAAACTTGTATACTACACTAATGCCCCTAAAAAAGAATTTTGCCACCGAATTCGCAAAAACAAATATTAATAAAATAAAATTTGTTCTTTAAAATTTTTGTAGTATAATGAATTTACATAAAGCGGTATCGTCTAGTGGTTAGGACGAGAGATTCTCATTCTCTAAACAGGGGTTCAATTCCCCTTACCGCCGCCATATAACGGAAATAGGCACTTTGACAATTCGGAATTGAACCCCAACGGGGTTCAACCTCTCACAAAACAATTCACCGAATTGTTTTTGCAACTGGATTGTTCATTATTAACGGGTTTGCTGCTCTGCTCGTCTTGTGAAACAAGCCGACATAAGCCTTCGCCCCCAGCTCACAATCCGCTCGGCAGAGTATTGTTGCAAGGTGTTTGAAAATAAAATCAGTATATAATAGGCCGATATAGCTCAGTTGGTAGAGCAACTCATTCGTAATGAGTAGGTCGTCGGTTCAAGTCCGACTATCGGCTAATAAATTTGAAAAAGAGGATGTTGACAAAAACTTTTCAGCGAATAGAATAGAAATACATCCAAACAATCGAATGGAGGAGTGCCAGAGCGGTTGATTGGAGCAGTCTTGAAAACTGTCGTACGTTCACGCGTACCGTGGGTTCGAATCCCACCTCCTC
>ONYB01000207.1 GCA_900321895.1 uncultured Brachyspira sp. | reverse complement strand
TGGCTAAAAGTAAAACCTAAAATTCCTCAAGAGCGAGAATATATGGGAACAACGGTATATTTGTATTTATATAATAATAAATTATATGTGTTAGAAAAACCCATACGAACAAAAGAACCCAAAAAGCATACTGAAGAGGAAAGATTATTAATAAAAAATATTTATTTAAGGAGTTATAGAAAGGTTTTGAGTCGTTCATTTGCTTTTAAATTTCACTTACATCTGTGCGAAGAAATATGGAAGTATGGAAAAGACTATGACGAGCAATATACAGCGATTAATAATATCTTATTTGCTTAATATTGCGTAATAAACTTTTCCCTTTTTTTTGAAAGTGTCTTTTATTTAGTTGTCATAAATAAAAACACTATTTTTTTGCAAAATTAAAAAAACGAATTTATTGCGTTTGCTGTGAGAAAGTTCTCATGAACAAAATTTTCAGGTCTTTTCAACACAAAATGGATAAATATAATTAAATTATAAAGGTTAGAAATTGCACCGAGTGGTAGGAGACAACCCACATGTGGGTTAGCTCGGCTATGCTAAAAATAGTTCAACTCAGCAATTCTAATTTAAATAAAAAATCCGTATTGCTTGATATAGTACCTTAACACTATACAAGAGAGGAATAGAAAAATATGGAAACTTGTGCATATTGCCGAAAAGTGATTGTTATTAAAGCAATTATGGCAATGGTTAATCTAAAATCAAGAGATATTGAAAATGAACTTCACCTATCAAAAAGCATAGTCAGCAGGCATATGCGTGGTGAAAAGAACAGACCAGAAATTGACATTTATATCATTGAACATTTATTAGGCATATCCTCTACGTTTCTAATTGGTTCTACAGTACCCATTTTTGTCTCCTTTATAACTCCGAATCTTTTTGTACAGGGAAAAAGATTCAATCTAACAACACTTTTAAGCTACTTTAAATAATGTTCGGTTGCGTCAAGAATTTCATTGAAATCATCATCAGTAAGTTTAAGGTAAGGTCTTGCAGGGATTTCAACTTTTTTGTTTTTACCGGCTTGACCTCCTAGTTGATGAATTGCTGCATAATCAAGATTTGACCCTATAACTGCCGACTTATCGTCATACTGTGTTGAAATTGATGAGGCAAGCTGACCTGAAACTTGCAGTATTTGTCCCGGCCATTTTTTCTGCTTTGTTCTTTGTTTTTTCGTTACTTCGGAAAGTTCTGTCCACTTATCAGGTCTGCCTTCATTTTTGAAATTTTCTTCTGTTGCAGATGCGAAAATACCTGCGATGTTTTTCATTAACGGTCGCAGGTTTTCGCTTTTTTGAGCAAGTTCTAAAAGTTTTCTTTCGACATCTTTGTTGTCGATTTTTATTTCAATCGGTTTGTCGCTCATGTATTTCTCGTATCGGATAATTGGCGATTAACAGCTCTTTAAACACTTTATTTAATCGATTATCGCCCTGTCTGTTGTTAATACCGTTTTGTCTTTCAATTGCAATCATTTCAAACCCTTTGTATAATTCTCTAATTTTTGGAGAATCGTCATAAGACAGTAAAAATCTGCCCTTTATATTTCCAAGAATTTCTCTTAAACGTTCGTGGTCGAAATCTTCCGTAGATGTAACTTCGTATCCGCAACCTTTGGAGTATGGAGGATCGCAATAGAAAAATGCATTTTCAAAATCGTATTGTTTGATGAGTTTTTCAAAGTCACGATTTTCAATCATTACTTTATCAAGGCGTTTGTGGATAGCATCAATTTTTTCAGGCACATTTTTTAAGGATTTACAAGCTCCGCCACTTGAACATTTTACTGTTCCGAAAGTATTTCCTTTGCCACCGAAAGAGCGAGTTATTAGGTAATAAAACTGGACAGCTTTTTGAATATCCGTAATCGGGGTTGAGTTCATAAATTGAAAAAATATTTCACGAGAGCCGAGAAGATAGTTAAATTCTTCTTTAAAAGCATTAGGATGGTATTTCACTATTCTGAAAAGGTTTACAAGACGGCTGTCGAGGTCGTTGTAGATTTCTAAATCAGCCCACTTGTCTTTGTAAAACAGAATCCAACCGCCACCACCAAATGGCTCAATATATGATTTTATATCTTTATTTTTTTAAGCGT
>ONYB01000117.1 GCA_900321895.1 uncultured Brachyspira sp. | reverse complement strand
TCTGCAGTAATTTTTACTTCATTTTTTTTGTTATAAATTTCAACCAATTTCTTTAATGTAAGACACTCTTTGAGCATCAAAATTCTGATATCTTCATTAGCACTCATTGTAAAATATTAGCAAATATTGACATAAATAATCAAAAATGTTATAATATAAGTAGATTAACGCTTATATAAGCAATTAGTATCGTATTATGTAAAGGATAGAACTATGAAAAAACATTCTGCATTTACTTTGGCTGAAACGCTTATTACATTGGGGATAATTGGTGTAATTGCAGCGATAACCCTACCCGTTTTGACGAATAATATCAACAGCATAATTTACAAAAATCAGTTAAAAAGTGCTTATAGCATAATACAAAACGGTTTTGACAGAATGACGGAAGCACAAGGCGAAAAAATTACCCCACGTTTGTATGGCGGGCAGAATGACTTTTATCCAGTATATAAGAAATATTTTCACAAAATTGTAGATTGTGGTTACAACAATCCAGACCAAAATCTGTGTATGTCACGTGCAGATACTCATGGGAGTGAAGATGGAGGACACAACGATTTGGTGTACAAATCTTTTAATGGGAATGTTATAGATACTGACAACTTTGACGATGGTCAATTTATCCTTCCTAACGGAATGTTGATTATGATACAGTCGTATGGAACAGTTTTTATAAGTGTTGATATAAATGGGAAAAAGAAAGGGCCAAATCGACTGGGACAAGATGTTTTTACGTTTCAGGTTACAAATTCAGGAAAACTTGTCCCAATGGGTGCTGTCGGAACAACTTATTCTAATGCGAACAACTTTTGTTCAAAAACTTCAACATCCAGTGTTAATGGTATAGGTTGTACGTACAAAGCACTGACAGAAAAGGATTTCTTCAAGAATTTGCCCAAATAGTCAACCGCCCAATGCCCTGTGAACATCGTCCTCAATATGTGAGGGCAAAATTTAATGTAAAGAACTTTTCACTTTTCATCCTTCACTTTTCAACTCTTACTTAAAAAACTTAGTGTATTAGTACCTCTTGTTTTCCAGCCCGCTGTGGGTAAGGTTTTCGATTTCGTCATTTAATTTTGGTAGTTTAATTTTTTCTCCGTAACGTTTTTCAAGAGCCAATTCGATTAAATAATCTGCAAATTGAGGGTTTTTGGGTAAAAATGAGCCGTGAAGATATGTTCCGAATACGTTTTTGTATCTTCCGCCTTCGGTTTTGTCTTTTCCGTTGTTGCCGTTTCCTGTTTCGATTATTGCAAGCGGTTTTGTATCTCCTTCAAGATAGGTCAGCCCGCTGTGGTTTTCAAATCCGACAAGGGTTTGTGGCTCAAGAAAATCTGTTTTTGCCGTGACATTCCCGATAAATCTCTTGTTGCCGGCAACTGTGTATGCGTCCATAAGGCTTATGCCTTTTAATTTTTCTTTGTCGTGTGGCTGATAATAATGCCCAAAAAGCTGATATCCGCCACAAATTCCTAAAAATACAGCTCCTTTATCTCTTTCGGACATTAAAAACCACTTGTTTTTGAAAAGTTCTTCCGCAACATCTTCTTGTTGTTTGTCTTGCCCTCCCCCAATAAAATAAAGGTCGTGTTCTGTGATTTTGTCGCCATAATGAATTTCTTCAAAATCTACATTTATCCCTCTCCATTCGCAACGTTTTTTGAGGGTAATAACGTTGCCGATATCTCCGTAAAGATTGAGTAATTCAGGATAAAGATGAGCTATTGATATTTTTAAATTTTCTGTTTCCATACAAACAAATTATATCACAAATTTTCACCATGGTATAATTGTAATATGAATGAAACATTTTTAGTTGATACCCATTCTCATATAAATACTCTTGAAAAAATTACGCCACAAGAGGCGATTGACAACGCAAAAGCTAACGGTGTTGAGAAAATTATTGTGCCGGCGGCGACCGTAAATGATATCGACGAAGTTTTAAAATTCGTGAATAAATATGAAAATACTTTCGGGCTTTTGGGTGTGCATCCTTCCGAGGTTAAGGATTGGGATGATTCGTTGTTAGATAAAATTAGGGAGTATTCAAAAAACGAAAAAATCGTCGGAATTGGTGAAATCGGTTTGGATTATTATTGGGACAAAAGTTTCAACGATTTGCAAAAAGAAGTTTTTATAAAGCAGATAAAACTTGCAAATGAGTTAAAACTTCCGATTTGCGTGCACGATAGAGAAGCTCACAAAGATTCGTTCGATATTTTAAAAGAATATAATAAAACTTCAGATGTGGTTATGCATTGTTTTTCCGCCAGTGTCGAATTCGCAAAGGAATGTGTAAAAGAGGGATGGTTTATCGCTCTTGGCGGGGTTGTAACTTTTAAAAACGCAATAAAAATGAAAGAGGTCGCAAAAGAAGTTCCGATTGAAAATTTGTTGGTGGAAACGGATGCCCCGTATTTGACTCCAGTTCCTTTTAGAGGAACTGAAAATCAGCCGGCTTATGTAAAATTCGTGGCGGAAGAAATTGCTAAACTCCGTGGAATTACGTTTGAAGAGGTTGCAACGGCAACTACGAGAAATGCTGAAAAGGTTTATGGAATATGAAAAAAGAACGTTTGGACAAATATTTGACCGATTTGGGATATTTCGATACCAAAAGTAAGGCATCGTCTGCAATTTTGGCGGGGCACGTCAAAATTAACGACGAATACATCACAAAAGCAGGATTTCAAATTTCGCCTGAAAAAGAGTATGATATTGTCGTTAAGTCAATGCCTTTTGTTTCCCGTGGCGGGTTTAAACTCAAAAAAGCGTTGGATACTTTTCCTGTTGTCGTGAAAGATAGAATTTGTTTTGATGCAGGAGCTTCGACAGGCGGTTTTACGGATTGCTTGTTGCAAAACGGAGCGAAATTTGTCTATTCTGTGGATGTCGGCTACGGACAATTAGCTTGGCAAATTCGTTCTGACAGCCGAGTTAAGCCGATTGAGAGAACAAATTTGAAAATTTGTGAATATTCGGATATTTATGAGGACGGTGAACCTGTTGCGGATTTGTTGGTAAGTGATTTGTCTTTTATTTCGCTAACAAAAGTTTTAGGAAACGTGAAAAAACTCCTCAATCCCGAATACCACGAAATGATTTGTCTTATAAAACCGCAGTTTGAAGCAGGAAAAGAAAATGTCGAAAAGGGCGGAGTAGTGCGTAGCAAAAAGGTACACGAAGAAGTTATCTCTAATGTTAGTGATTTTGCCCGCTCAATCGGCTACAAAATCAAGGGTTTGACTTATTCTTCAATAAAAGGGCCTTCCGGAAATATTGAATACCTCGTATGGCTTGCGACAGACGGGGAGGACATTTCTCCTGATATTTCAGAGGTCGTAAATTCTGCGTTTGAAAACTTAAACTAGATTTTCTTAACGCTTGTAACGACTTCGTTGAGGTTCAAGTCGATGTATTTGAACATATTTGAAACAATTCCCGGAGCAAAGTAGTAATTATTATTTGTCGGGGTGATTTTCAGCATACTTTTGTTGACACCCAACTTAACAACTGTTGCCAAAAAATCTCTGTTTACAGCCTTAAACAACACATATCCCGTTTTTGACTGTAATTCTACAACGGTAAACCTGTTTGCGTTTACCGCAGCGACGGTTAGATAGTACAGTTTCTCCTGACTTATTGCGTACTGCTTGGTGCAACTTGCAAAAGCCACGTTTTGCGGAGTTACAAGCGTTGACATATTCGGCGAATACGTGTAAGTTTGTGTGGTGTATGTGTCCGCATTCGCTACGATATTTGAAGTTATCAAAATTATTGTTGCAAGTATGATGTATTTTATGATTCTTTCCATGTTTCACCTGTATTTATATCTACGACCAGTGGCACTCTCAGCGGCTGGTTCAATTCCATAGCGTCCTTAATAAGTTTTTTGACCTGTTCAAGCTCAGATTTCTGGGTTTCTACAACGAGTTCATCGTGAACTTGTATTATTAATTTCGATTTTAAATGATTTTCTTTTAGTTTTTTTGAAAAATCAATCATTGCAATCTTGATTAAGTCTGCAGAAGTGCCTTGAATTGGCTGATTAATCGCTGCACGTTTTGCAAATTCTCTTATCATTGCACTCGGGCTTTCTATTTCTTTTAAATATCTTTTCCGCCCGAAAACGGTTTCTACGTATCCGTGAAGCTCTGCTTGCTTTATTTCAGCTTCCATATAAGCTTTGATTTTCGGGTATGTCGCAAAGTATTTGTCGATAAAATCTCCTGCCTCTTGGGTGCTTATTCCTACAGCTTTTGCCAATCCGAACTTGCTTTGACCGTATATAATGCCAAAATTAACGGCTTTTGCTTTTGATCTCATTGCGTGGCTAACTTCATCCTGCGGAATTTCAAAAATCTTTGATGCGGTCATTGTGTGGACGTCAACACCGTTTTTAAATGCATCTATAAGATGTTTGTCCTCTGTTATGTGTGCCAATATTCGAAGCTCGATTTGAGAATAATCCGCTGATAAAATGACGGCGTTTTTTCGATCTTCCGGAACAAACGCAGCACGCATTTTGCTGCCTTCTTCCGTTCTGACCGGAATGTTTTGCAAATTAGGGTTTGAAGACGACAATCTGCCTGTTGCGGTATTTGTTTGGTTGTAGGTTGTGTGTATTCTGCCGTCTTTATCAATTAATGCTGGCAGTGCATCGGTGTATGTGGATTTTAACTTTTTGAATTTTCTATATGACAAAAGCAGTTTCGCAATTTCGTGTTTTTGGGCAAGTTCTTCTAAAACGTCTGCGTTTGTTGAGTATTTGCCTTTGTGTTTCTTTTTGGTTTCAATCTTTAATGTTTCAAACAAAATCTTTCCTACTTGTTGCGGTGAATTTATATTAAAATCGCAGTTTGAAATTTGGAAAATATTTTCTTCAAGTTGGTTTAGCTTTAATTCGAGGTCTTGCGAAAATTCTTTTAAATATTTTACATCAATCGAAACTCCTGTATATTCCATTTCTGCAAGAACTGCTGCGGTTGGAATTTCAATTTCATTTAAAATATTTATTTCTTCCGGTTTAAGGGTTCTTAGCCAAAATTCGGCAAGATGAAAAATCACTGCAACTTCGTCACAACTATGGTTGAATATTTTTTCAATGGAGGTGTCTTTGAATTTTACTGTTTTTTTCTTATTTTTTTCAAAAGGAGCATGTTCACAAATGGCATGCGAAAGATGCTCGATAGATTGAATTCCTATTTCGTGATTTGTTGCCGGATTCTTGATATAGCTGGCAAGCATTGTATCAAAAATGACCCCTTTTAGCTCAATATTTTGTGTTCGTAAAACATTAATTGCCGTTTTTAAATCGTGTGTTATTTTTTTTATGTTATCATCTTCAAGTATCGGTTTTATGTCGTTGATATTTTCTTTGTTAATCGGAATATAACAGGTTTCACAATTTGAGATATTTTCGATTGATAATTTGTTATCTTTGAATTGTGCATTTTTGCTTGTAGCAAATGCAATCCCAACTAAATCGCTGGATATTGCACTTGAAATATCTGCTTTTAAATCAAACGTAATACAGTTGTGTTTTTTTACCTCATTAAGAAACGATTTTAGCTCAGTAGGGTTTTCAAGAAGGGTTTTGGCGTAATTTACGGTTTCTGATTTGTTGATTTCCGCTTGGACAGCTTGGGCAAAAAGACTGAGCTGGTCGGGAGTTTGTTTTTGTGGTGGAAGTGCTAAATTTTTGTCTGTCCGGTTTTCGCTGTTTTTATTAAAATATTTTAAAATGGAACTGATATTTTTAATAAAACTGTAAAATTGCATTTTTGTTAAGAATTCGGTAACTTTTGTTACTTCGGGCATTTCGATAACAGTATTATCAAAATCAAAATTTATGTCGAGATTTCTTATTATTGTCGCAAGATATTGGCTGAGTTTAGCTTCTTCAACACCGCTACACACCTTTTCCCGAAGTGATTTCTCTGGAATTTCATCCTTGTGTTGCAAAACTCCTTCTAAAGTTTGGTATCTGCTAAGTAATTTTTGGGCTGTTTTTTCACCAATCCCACGAATTCCTGGAATGCAATCGGAGGTATCTCCACGTAGGGCTTTATAGTCAATAATTTGGTTTGGATAAACCCCTAATTTATCGTAGACTTTTTCCCAGTTGTATTCTATTAAATCCCCTTTGCTCGGTATTATTACCGTTACACATTCGTTTTGATCAACAAGTTGAAAGGCATCTTGGTCACCAGTTAAAATATATATTTTGTGCCCGAGTTCGCAAGCTTTTTTTGAAATTGTTCCGATTACGTCATCAGCCTCAAACCCTTCTTTTGTGTATATCGGGATGTTAAAAGCCTTGAGTCCTTCGTAAATTAATTGCATTTGTTCCCGCATCGGGTCAGGCATGGCAACCCTGTTACTTTTGTATTTTTCGTATTTTTCGGTTCTGAAAGTTTGGTGGCTGACATCAAATGCTACGGCAATCGCGTCCGCTTTTAATTTTGGGTTTTTCAACAAATCAAATATTGCTTTGAAAAATCCGAACACTCCCCAAGTAGTTAATCCTGTGGAAGTTTTCATATTGGTTCTTTCAAGAGCATAATATTCCCGAAACGCAAGTGCATGACCGTCAATTAATATTAAAGTTTTACTTTTTCCCATATTTATATTTTTTCACAAATTTAGTAAATGGGCAATTTTGTTACAGTTTGGAACAAAAAAATAGCCTTGCATGAAAAATATTTTGGAGGACAAGGCTAAAAAAATTGATTTTGAATGTGTATTCTGTTTTATGCACTGATTTCCTTATTCTTTTCCTTTGTCGGAAGTTGAATAAGCTCTGCATTTTTACGATTTCTAACCATATCGGCAGTAATCGTGAATTTTTCTTTATTTTCTTTTGAAGGAACGTCATACATAATATCAAGCATGATTTCTTCAACGATTGAACGTAATGCTCTTGCACCGGTGTTGCGTTTGAGGGCTTCTTGAGCAATTAAATCAACTGCCTCTGGTTCAAAGTCGAGTTGAACTCCGTCCATTTCCAAAAGACATTTGTACTGTTTCAAAATTGCATTCTTCGGTTCTGTCAAAATCATTTTCAATGTTTTTTCGTTCAACGGATCAAGTACCGCATAAGTCGGAATACGACCGATAAATTCCGGAATAAGACCGAACTTCATCAAATCTTCAGGTTGTAATTTTTTAAGTAATTTTGCAGAATTTGCTTCTTTTTCAGCTTGTGAAAGCGGAGCTTTTGCCCCAAAACCGATGGTTGTGCCGACTTGAGCTCTTCTTTCGATAATTTTTTCCAATCCAACAAACGCACCACCAACGATAAATAAGATGTTTGAAGTATCAACTTCAATAAATTCTTGATGCGGATGCTTTCTGCCACCCTGTGGCGGAACATGTGCAACAGTTCCTTCAATCATTTTTAAAAGTGCCTGTTGAACACCTTCGCCCGAAACATCTCTTGTAATGGATGTGTTTTCGGATTTTCTTGAAATTTTGTCGATTTCATCAATGTAAATAATCCCTCTTTCAGCTTTTGCAGAATCGAAATCGGCATTTTGGTAAAGTCTGAGCAAGATATTTTCAACATCATCACCGACATATCCTGCCTCTGTCAAAGTTGTTGCATCAGCTACGGCAAAAGGAACATCCAACATTTTTGCAAGTGTTTGTGCCAAAAGTGTTTTACCTGAACCTGTAGGACCGACAAGAAGAATGTTTGATTTTTGGATTTCTACATTGTTTTTTAAATCTGTAGTTTTGTTATGCTTCAAGCGTTTGTAGTGGTTGTAAACAGCAACTGCAAGAACCTTTTTAGCATCATCCTGACCGATAATGTATTCGTCAAGATAAGCCTTGATTTCATGTGGTTTCGGAATTGGTTTTTCTGCAACTTTTTCTTCCGGATTTTCGCCGTCTTTTTCTTTATTCTCAAAGAATTCTTCGTCAAGAATTTCATTACAAAGTTCTACACATTCATCGCAGATATAAACTTCAGGACCTGCGATAAGTTTTTTTACTTGATCCTGTGTCTTTCCGCAAAAAGAACATTTTAATCTGCTATCATCATGTTTTGGCATTTTATATTCCTTTTAATTACCTTACATTTACGTTTGTTTTTTATAAACCTGCGGCATGGTCATATCTCCACACCGCAAGTTATAGAATATTGTTTGTTATTTAATGGCATCTCTTGATACGACTTTATCAATCATACCGTATTCGAGAGCTTCAGTAGGTGTCATGATATAATCTCTATCGGTATCTTTTTCGATTTTCTTCAAAGACTGACCCGTATTAGAAGCAAGAATTTCATTCAATGATTTCTTAATTCTGATAATTTCGGCAGCTTGAATTTCGATATCGGTAGCTTGACCTTGAGCACCGCCTAATGGTTGGTGGATTAAAACTCTTGAGTGAGGCAATGCCATTCTTTTTCCTTTTGTACCGGAAGAAAGAAGGAATGCACCCATAGAAGCAGCTTGACCAAGACAAATTGTTGATACATCTGCTCTGATGTGTTGCATTGTGTCATAGATTGCGAACCCTGCGGTAACACTTCCGCCCGGACTGTTGATGTACAACATAATGTCCTTTTCCGGATTTTCGCTGTCTAATAACAGCAACTGAGCTACAACCAAGTTTGCGACCATATCATCAATCGGTGTTCCCAAAAAGATGATTCTTTCTCTCAATAATCTTGAAAAGATATCGAAAGAACGTTCGCCTCTGCTCGATTGTTCAATTACTACAGGTACAAAACTCATGATTTTAATTCCCTTTCTTATTTATATTATATCTTTCTTTTATTAATTTTCAAACTATTTTGATTCAGGTTGAGCTTCTTTGAATTCTGCTTTGTTGTTTTCAAATAATAATGCTCGAACTTTGTCATTAACAGCTTGTTGAGATAATGAACTCAAAATTTCAGGGTTTTTGCTGATAGATTTGATAATCTGATCAGGAGAAACTCCGTAAGCATTTCCGAGTTCTTTGAATTTGTTATCGATATCTGCAGGTGCAAGTTTGATTCCTTCTTCTTTTGCGATTTTGTCGATAACGAGTGAATTTTTAATTCTTAATTTAGCATCTTCTCTGATATTTTTCATAACATCGTTGTCAGTGCCTTCGGTTGCCTTCATCAAAGATTCCCAGTCGATACCTTGTGCGGACAATCTGTTTTTGTAATCTGCGAGCATTGCGTTTGCCTCTCTGTCAATCATCGCTTCAGGAATTTCAACGCTTGCGTTTTCGATTACTTTTTTGAAAATTTCGTTTTCTGCGTTAACTTTTTTTGCATTTTCTCTTGATTCTTCAAGACGTTTTTTTACATCTTCTTTAAGTTCATCAACAGTTTTGAAGTTGCCTGCTTTTTGAGCTAATTCGTCATTTAATTCCGGAACAACAGCTTCTTTAACCGCATTCACTTTAATCTTGAATGTTGCATCTTGACCTTTTAAGGATTCATCGTGGTAATCTTCAGGGAATTTTACTTGAATATCAAATTCTTCGCCTGCTTTTTTACCAACTAATTGATCCGCAAAACCCGGAATGAAGTTTGAATGTTCAAGGTTTAAATCATAGTTTTTAGCAGCTCCGCCTTTGATAGCTTCATTGTTAGCAAAACCTTCGAAATCGATGTTTACTGTATCTGTGTTTTTAGATTCTCTTTCAACGATTTTGTTCTCAGTGTAATTTTTTTGAATTCTGTCTAAAGTTTCTTTAACTGCATCTTCTGTTACAGGAACGTCAGTAACTTCAACTGTTAAGTTTTTGTAGTCACCGAGTTTTACTTCAGGTCTTGTTTCGACGTTTACGACAACGTTCAAATCTTCACCTTTTTTGAAGTCATAAGATGTGATGTACGGTTGAGTGATTACGTCGAGTTTATTTTCTTCAATAACTTCGCTCAAAACTTTTGGCATTAAACCTTCCAATGCTTCCTGCTTAATTCTTTCCTCTCCGACCTGTCTTTCAACGAGGTGTCTTGGAGCTTTTCCTTTTCTGAAACCGTCAACGTTTACATATTGAGCAATCTTTCTTGCTGCTGTGTTGTAAGCTGTTGTTGCTTCTTCTGCGGGAATTGTAATATTCACTTTTACTACATTGTCTTTTTCATTTTCTAGGGTTACTTTCATAAATCATATCCTTTATCTTATATACATGTATCTTTCTGAATTATATCCCAAAAAAGTTTTTGTGCAAGTCCATTAAAGGTAGGATATTGCCTATTTGTAACTTTTTGCGAAATTGATTTTTCTGTGGTAAAATTTCGTTTATGGTAAGACTTATTAACAAAAAAAATATATGGATTTTACAGAAAGCGGCATTGGGTTACATGAAGTTTCAAGAGTCGTTTACTCATATAGTAGGGATTAATCAAAAAAGATTTTCTCCATGCATATACGCGATGTGGCATTCTGATCAGTTTTGTGTATATGGGTTTGAAGATATTACAAAAGTAAATATTTTAATAAGTAATTCTTTCGACGGAGAAATTGTTGCGTATGCCGCTAAAGGTTTTGGTTTTGGAATTATAAGAGGTTCTTCCGGTAAGAAGGGTGCGGTAGAATCCTCTATGCAAATGTTGGAAAAATTAAAAGCCGGAGAAGATGTCTCGATTATGGTTGATGGTCCCGGAGGCCCGTATCATTCTGTTAAAAACGGAGCGATAAAACTCGCAAAAATGTCGGGTTGTCCGATTGTTCCTGTTGTTTGGTATTCGGAGGATAAAACTTTTCATACGATTCCGACTTGGGATAAGATGACGTTCCCTCTATTTGATGCGAATATAATAAATCTTTATGGTGAGCCTATTTATATTCCGTCGGATTTTTCTGATGAAAATTTAGGTGATATGAAAAATTTAATAAAAGAAACTTTGGAAGGTTTGCAGGCAAAAGCTCCTGAAGTTTACAAGGAGGCAAAAAAACAAAAGTTATGGACTCAAAAAAAATAAAAATTGCAGCACTCCAGATGGGTTCTGTTGTAGGTGATAGATATGCAAATTATAAAAAAGTAGAAGAAATTATCGCAAAAGACTCCCTCGACGATTCTGATGTTTTGATATTGCCGGAAGTTTGGACTGTCGGGTGGTCTTGCGAAGATTTTGACAAATGTGCCGAACCTGTTGATAATTCCGAAACCATCGAGTTTTTATCAGAAATTTCTAAAAAAAATCACATAAATATTTTGGGCGGAAGTTTTATTCAAAAAATGCCGGAGGGCAAATCCTTGAATACTTGTCCGATTTTTAACAGGCATGGTGAATTAATTGCGACGTATTCAAAAAATCATCTTTATTCATATTGCGGTTGTACGGAAGGTGATTATGTCAAAGTCGGCGAAAGCCCTGTTATGGTTGATATAGAAGGAGTGAAAATCGGGTTGACGATTTGTTATGATATAAGATTTCCGGAAATTTTTTCGGCATATCGTAAATGCGGTGCGGATATGCTTGTGAATATGGCTGCTTGGGGTTCTAAAAAGCCTCTTGTGTGGGAAACTTTGACCCGAGCAAGAGCTATTGAAAACCAATGTTATATGGTAGCTCTTACTCAATCAGGTCAAATTAAAGGTGACGAGTGGAATATCGGACATTCTCGAATTATAGATTATCTCGGCGAAACGGTTGCCGAAATTAAAGACCAAAAAGAAGGTATTTGTTTTGCGGAAATTGATTTTGCAAATATGTATGAATATCGAAAAAAATGCACTATATTGAGGGATATCAGAGAAAGTTATGAGGTAAAATGTATATGAAAAAATTGTTATCATTTTTAAGTATAATCGGATGTCTTGCCGTTGGTTTGCAATCTTTTGCTGCAAACGAAATTGATAAAGTTATCTCTCAATCAGTTTTGAAAAAAGGAACGGTTGCGGTTTCAGTGAAAAATCTTCAAACAGGTGAAACTGTTTATGAGTTAAATTCAGACAAGCTCGTTCCTCCGGCTTCAACTCAAAAGCTCGTAACCCTTGCGGCTGCTCTGGATACACTCGGAGCTGATTACAAATTCAAAACAACCTTATACAAAACAACAAATAATGAGCTTTACATAAAACTCGGGGCGGATCCGTTTTTGTCCTCTAAGAATTTAGATAATCTTTTTGCACTGGCAGCTAAAAAGAAAATAGTTGAGCCTAAAGCAATTTATTTTGATGATTACGTTCTTGACGGAATGGAATGGGGTGAAGGTTGGCAATGGGATGATGAGTTGAATATCCTTATGCCGAAGTTTGGCTCGTATAATCTTGACGGGAATTTGATAAGGGTTGTTGTAATGCCGACAACATTGAATGCTCCTGCAAATATTTATACAAAACCTTCTTATCCTTTAACATTTATGAATTTAACGACTACAACAGATGCCGAAAATAATGTAACTTATGAAAAAACTGCTGTTGCTCTGCCTGATATGCTGACGGTAAAAGGTACGGTTTCAAAGCCTTATGGGTTTGTAATTCCGGCAAATAACACAAAAAGATATTTCAGATTACGCACAGAAGAAGCTCTTTCTAGTAATAAAATAGATTTTTACGGGAAATTCGCTCAGAAAAAACTTCCGACAACCGGTGTTTATAAAGTCGGTGAAATTGAACATTCTATAGGTATGGCAGTCGGTGCGGTGTTGAAGGATAGTAATAATTTCGTTGCTGAAACAGTTTTCAAGCTTGCAGGCGGAAAATTTGTAAATAATACAGGTTCTTCAAAATCTTCAATCGAAATGTTTGACGCATTTTGTAAAAAAATAAATTTGGACAACTCTGATATCAAACTCGTTGACGGAAGCGGTGTTTCAAAAAATAACCTGATGAGTGCTGATTTTATGACGGCTTTTCTTGTGGATATTTCAAAAAGTCCGAGTTTTGAATTATACAAATCCGCAATGGCTAAACCCGGTGAAGGGACTTTGAAAAACAGAATGCTGTATTTTTCGGATAACTTGAGAGCTAAAACCGGAACACTTTCTGATATCAGTGCAATAGCCGGCTATATTACAACTCAAAAAGGCAAAGATTACGCATTTGATATAGTGATTAACGATGCAAAGACTTCAAATGCAGATAAAAAACTTTTGGAAGAGTACATATTGAGGGCTATATATTCGCAATATTAATTAAGAAATTTTAATGTTAAAAGTCGTTATGCTTTTTAGATTGTAACGATTTATTAATATTAGGCAATTTTTATTTTGTTTTCCTTTTATCTGATTAGAATAACTATTTAATCGGATTGGTAAGTATGATAATAAATTTTAATCCTGCCTTATATGCGGCATCCCCTCTTAAAACAAACAGTACAACAAATGTAAAAAGTTCAAACCTTGCACCATTGAAAAAAGATACGGTGTCTTTTAGCGGTGCTATTCAAAAAGAACTTTTGCATCTTGCACCGGAAAGAATTATTATGGAATGCCGAAAAGCTCTTAAGGAGGGGAATATTATTGGTGAAGGACAAGAGGCGATTGTTTATAAAATTGATTCATTTCCGAAATATTGCCTTCGTCGAGAAAAATTAAAAGCCGAGAACCCTGCAAACTTTACCCTGAATTATCAGCTTAACAAATATGATAAAGCTAACCATGTTGTCGCAAAGCTTGATGAAGGTACGCAACTAATGGAATATATTTCAGGAATTCCTGTAAAAATTATGCCACACAGAGATACCCCCGACGGTATTCAGTTGAAAAAGGCCGTAAAAGGGCTTATTGCAAATAATTTCCCTGAATCTTCTTTTAAAAAAATTATCAATCAAGTGGAAGATACAAAAAACAAAGGGATTGATTTTGACAGAAAAGGTGAAAATCTTCTAGTGGAAGCTGTAAACCAAGAGTTTAACTGCATAGATTACAGTCCGAAATTCCACGATATTGAGTATAATCCTGTTTCCTATCTCTATTCGGCAATGGATGTTGACGGAACAGAACACGCACCTAAGGTTTTCGGTAAACTTTGTAAAGCTTATGCTCAACGTATTGCAGATGTTCCTGTAAGTCGTCTTAATCTTGGCGAATTAGATACGAATTTCTACGCAAGAGGGTTTATGGATGATGCGTTCAATCAATTCCCTGACAAGGCATTGCTGAAGGAAACCCAAGAACGTCTTGAAACTCTCCTGAAAGAAAAACAAAATCCTGAAAATAATAGATTTTATATGAATTACCTGGCTGACGAGTTCAAAGATTTTATCGATGAAAAAATTATTCCGCTCAAGCACAAAAAATGGGAAGTTAAGTTCTGGGAACCAGAAATGGATAATTAAATTTTGCAAGTTAGTGTAGCATCAGTTTTTTGCAAAATGTATGAGCAGATTTCCTTTTCTAATTCGCAACCGAAATGGTGGTTGTTTTCTTTGATAAAGTAGCAAGGACTTGTTACGTTTATCTCGATAATTTTCCCGTCGATAACGTCCAACCCTGCAAGATAAATGCCCATAGAATTTAATTTCGCGGCAACTTTTGAAAAGTTCTCTTTTTCTTTTTGCGAAATCCCGTCTTTAACAATATTTGCATCACAGTGTTCGTTAAATTTGAAATCATTGTTTGAAGGAAGTTTTCTGACGCAATAGTCTAAAACCTTGTCGCCTAAAAACAGAACTCTCTTGTCACCGAACTCCGCTTTATCAAGATATTTTTGAACCATAACGAGTGTTGAGCCGTTGTTTGTCATTGTGTTAATAATGACTGCTGTATTTTTGTCCCCTTTTTTCAATGTCATAACGCCTGCACCAAAGCAACGGTTAAGCGGTTTAAGAATTATTTCCTCATTTTTGTTCAAAAATTCAAGGATGTCGGATTTTGAAGAAGTTACGATGTTTTCCGGCATGAATTCAAGAAATTCTACGGTGTGAAGTTTTTCGTTAAAATCACGGATTGCACGAGGTTCATTCATTATAAAGGTTTTGTTTCTGTCGACAAAATCAAAAATGTAGGTAGAATTTATGTAATCCATATCGACAGGCGGGTCTTGGCGGAACATTACCAGTTGAAAATCTTCGATTTTTATTTTTTCATCTGTTCTGTGGTAAAAGATGTTGCCATGCTTTTCGTAAGTTCCGTAGCAATGTGCAAAAGCGGTTTGACCTTCCAAACCTAATTTGTCAATCGTTGTGATAGAAACATTTTGACCGTTTCTCAAAAATTCTCTAATCATCCAAAAGTTAGTCACAAGATTGTTAAATTCAAAATATTTTAACTCTGTTCTGTCAATAATAAATAAAATGTTCATAAATATCCCTTTAAAATAACAAAAAAATTTTACCACTAATTTTTCAAATGCACAATAACCTGATTTGCCAAATTCTGTAGTACAAAAAACGAACTTCCCGAAAGAAGTCCGTTTTAACAGTTATGCTTGCAGGTCAAACCCCTATTTGATTTCGTCAGGATTCAAAATGCAACAGTTTGTTGTGTTTACTTGCATAAGTTGCAAGAATTTGTTCAAATCTGCCTGAATTTCAGGGAAGGTGTTGTAGTGCATCGGGATAACCGTTTTAGCACCCAACCAGTCTGCGGCAACTACTGCGTGTTCGACATCCATTGTGTAAGTTCCGCCAATCGGCAAGAGTGCGATACTCGGTCTGTAGATTTCTTTGTATGTTTTGAATGCTGGGTTTAGTGCAGTATCGCCTGCATGGAAAATTCTAACCCCTTCAATATCAAACAAAATGCTTGCAGCAACACCGCCGTAAGTTCCATCTTCAAAAGAACTTGTGTGGATTGCAGGAAGGAAAAGAGCTCTTCCCCAATCGTAATTTAACCAGCAACCGAAGTTTACGGGACGGGTTTTAACTTTTTTTTCAGCAAGGTGATTTGCAACTTCTACTACTGCCGTGATTGTAGCCTTTTTAGCTTTTGCAATTTCTTGAGCTTCACCGACGTGATCTGAGTGTGCGTGTGTAATAAAAATATCCGTGATGTTTGATTTCGTGTAATCATATTTAGGATTTACAGAAACTAAAGGGTCAACAAGGATGGATGTTTCGCCTGTTTTGAATTCAAAGGCACTGTGACCGATATACTTTAAATCTACCATTATTCTCTCCTTAACTTATTATAACAGTATTAAAATACCATTTTTTATAATAAAATACAAGTATGAACAATGAAGAATACATGAAAAAGTGTATAAATTTAGCATTGCAGGCAGATGGTGATACAAGCCCAAATCCGCTTGTAGGGTGTGTTGTGACCGACAAATTTGGGAATGTTTTATCAATCGGCTATCATAAAAAATGCGGGCAAAATCACGCAGAACGAGATGCTCTTTTGAAAATTACTCCTGAAATAGCCAAGGGTGGTATTTTATACGTAAATTTAGAGCCGTGTTCTCATTATGGAAAAACTCCGCCCTGTGCGGATTTGATTGTTGAATACGGACTTTCGAAGGTTGTTGTCGGAATGCGTGATGTCAATCCGATTGTTGCAGGTAATGGCATAGAAAAGCTTAAAATTGCGGGAATTGACGTTGAGGAAGGTGTTCTTGAGGATGAGTGTAAGAAGTTAAACGAGGTCTTTATAAAAAATATGACCAAAAAACAAACTTTTGTTGCAATAAAAACAGCAACGACACTCGACGGAAAAATCGCAACAAAAAACGGTTCTTCAAAATGGATTACTGCGGAAAAGGCAAGGGGAGAGGTTCAAAAAATCCGTCACCGCTACGATGCTCTTTTAACTTCTTCCGAAACAGTTCTTGCAGATAACCCTTCTATGATTCATAAGTGTAACGTGCTTATTGACAGAACTCTAAAAACATTGGAGAAAGATTATAAAGTTTATAAAAACAAAAATATAATAGTTTTTTATGATGAGAATTTAGCTCAACCGATAAAAGAGGGTGTTAGATTTATCAAAGCCCCTGTTGTTGGCGGAAAAATTGATCTGAAATTTGTTTTTGATAAACTCTACGAACTAGGAGTGATGAGTGTTTTGATTGAGGCAGGCGGGAAACTGAACGGTTCAGCTTTGAAATTTGCTGATAAAATTTATCATTTTATAGCACCAAAAATTTTGGCGGATAACGAGGGACGTTCTTGTTTTGATTGCAGGCATGTCGAGGATATAAACTTGTCTGACATGTTTGAAATCGACAGTGTAGAACGATTTGAACCTGATTTGATGTTGACCTATTACCCGATTAGTCAATAATTTTGCCGTCAAAAAGATCCATAACCATATTCACCATATCAGAGTGACCACCCGCATGATGTTTTTGTTTTGGCGGTTGTACTGTTTTTGTGTCATTCTTTGCTTCTTGAATTTCTTCTTGAGTAATTTCTTCTTGTGGCTCTGGCTTAGGAGCTTTTGGCATCGGTTTTGGTTTAGATTGGCTTAATTGCCTGGGAGGTGCCGCTTTTATCTGAACATCCTCCGGTAAAGGTAATCTCACAACAACAGTAGAGTTTTGTTGTGAAAATAGGGCATCAACGGCAGCTTCAACCGCAGCTTTTTTAGAGCCTGATTGAATTTGAGTTAAGAAAATCTCATTCTTCATTGAAAGAATAGTTTCTTCAGGGGTTATTTTTACAGGGTTTGCCCATTGTTTCAAGAGAGCTCGAGCAGGCGGGCTTGAAATATTTTCCAATAATTGTCCCCAAAGTACACTAATATCGTCACTAGCAACAGATTTTGCCTTAGGCATTGGTGCAAAATCTTCTTCTTGATGTCTTTGAGGAGCCGGTGTCGGTGTTTGTCCAGAAGTTTTTTGCCCTGCGGATGTTGTTGTAGGTTCTTGTTGTGTGGAAACCTTTGGTGCAGACGGCTTTTGCTCGGTCATTTCTTTAATCTTTGCCCCGCCGTATACAGGTGTCGGAGGTGTTTTGTAAGCCGCTGTCGCCTGCATTGGGGCAGGCATGCCTCCTTCAAGTCTTGCAAGTCTGTTTTGCAAGTCTGCTAACGTTGTGTTTTCTGTTAAATTTGCAAGGTCAATGATTCCGACTTCAAGCCATAATCTCGGATTGTTTGTGGACTTTACATCTTTTACATAATTCGCAATTTTATCAATTAATGCTGTGATTTGATGTGTTTCCAATTCTTTTGATTGAACTTGTAATTCCTTAACTTGAGCTTCATTGAGTTGAGTCAGTTCAAAAACGATTTCTGCACGACAATTTTTTACAATCAGCAGATTTTTGAAATAATCCATAAGGTTTAGTAAAATTTGCGTAGGCTCGTTGCCGGAATTATATATTTTTTCAAGGTTTTCGATTGCATTTTGTGGGTTTGACGAGGTTATGTCACACGCAAGGGTGTGCAATGTATCAAACGAAAGTCTTCCCAGTAAGTTGTTAATGTCGTCCGTCGAGATTGCTTCTTCGCCGTCTAAAATGCTCAACTGATCTAAAAGTGCAATACTGTCACGCATTCCGCCTGCGGAGTTCTTCGCAATCGTGTAGAGGGCATCATCTGTGATATTAATTTTTTCGGTGTCAGAAATATATCTCAAATGTTTTACGATATCATCTGTTGTAATTCTTTTGAAATCAAATCTTTGGCAACGGCTTTTGATTGTATCAAGAACCTTTTGCGGATCGGTTGTCGCCAGTATAAAGATAACGTTTTTCGGAGGCTCTTCCAATGTTTTTAAAAGGGCATTAAAAGCCGTTGTTGATAGCATGTGAACTTCGTCGATAATATAAATCTTGTATCTGCTGTTTACCGGAGCATACATAACTTTTTCTAAGATATTTTGGGCATCTTCGACTTTTCTGTTGCTCGCAGCATCAATTTCGATTACGTCCATAGGAACGGAGTTTGTTATATCAATACAGTTTTCGCATTTACCGCAAGGGTGAATTGTCGGACCTTCTTTGCAGTTTAACGATTTTGCAAAAATACGTGCGGTGGATGTTTTACCCGTACCACGAGGGCCTGTGAATAAATACGCATGCGAAATTCTGTCCATTTCGATTGCGTTGGTTAAAGCTTTTTTAATATGTGATTGTCCGACGATTTCTTCTAAAGTTTGTGGGCGATATTTTCTGTATAATGGAATATATTTCTCGTTCATGATAATAATAGTATAACAAAAGTTATTAAAAAGGATAAAATATGAACTTAATTAAACCTCCGTATTTAAAAGAAGGGGATACCGTCGCAATAATT
>ONYB01000173.1 GCA_900321895.1 uncultured Brachyspira sp. | reverse complement strand
GGTTGTATAAGATTTATTCCGAGGATTTTGTGAATGGTGACGGGTATGACAAAAAGGTTTATTTTAAGCAGATAAAGGAAACCTGGGAAACTTATCCCGATATCACTTACAAAACCGAAGTCAAAAATATTAGTGTGACTTCACAGTATGCAACCGTCGAAACCTCTGAAACTGCATTTGCTGTTGCCGAAGAAAAAGATTCTGAAATTTCGGCAGTTGGTGAGCTTCACTCTACCGCACGATGTATTTATCATTTGAGAAGAGATCCGAGTGGGTGGGTTATTACATCTGAAGATGTTTTGGAGGAGCGTTCTTCTCTGAAGTTTGGCGATGCAAGATTTATCAAAATGGAGCTCAATTCGCCGTCGCTTGTTCCTGCAGGTGGCGAGTATGCTGCGGAATTGAAGGTAGATATGCCGGAGGATCAGGTGGTTATTGCCTCAATCAGTCAGGAAAATATTACGCCGTCTGTTGAACGTAATGCAGAAAAATACAAACAACTTCCGCTAAATCAAGAGATTGAAAGAATTTTTCATGCAAATAGTGACAATGTGAACGAGTATAATATTGCTTCCGTCGGGGTTACTAAGACAGAACCGCTTGACGAGGAAAATGTAAAGGTTTACATGAGCGGGCTTGCGTTTTTGATGACGAGAGTTAATGTAATTCCGAAAAATAATT
The DNA here is from genome assembly GCA_900321895.1 of uncultured Brachyspira sp. GTDB lineage: Bacteria > Cyanobacteriota > Vampirovibrionia > Gastranaerophilales > Gastranaerophilaceae > Scatousia. The sequence goes on along the minus strand of ONYB01000173.1, from coordinate 1,406 downwards.
TTGTAAAATTAGAGGACAAAGAAATTGGAAAAGCTGAGTAAATTTATATATATGGTTGTGTGTTTTGTGTTTTTTCTGTTGACAGATTTGTATTTGTCAAACGAGATTATCAGAAATATCGCAAACGGTTTTACCTTGCACAACAATGTTTTTAGGCTTAATTATGTCAAAAACACGGGGGCGGCTTTCAGTCTTTTGCCGAACGCAAGAGAATTTTTGATAATTTTTTCCGTCGTGTTGATTACATTGTTTTTTGTTTATGTTTATAAACATTTGAAATCAATTTCGCTCAAAACTATTTTCACGATTTCGTTGTTGTGTGCAGGGATTGCAGGAAATTTGCATGAGAGAATTGTTTTCGGATTTGTGAGAGATTTTTTTGAATTCACTTGCTTTAATTTCCCTGTTTTCAATCTTTCCGATGTGTTTATTAATATCGGTGTCGTGATTTTGATAATCCTTATTTTAGCAAAGAAGACGGCGTAAGTTTATGATTCTTGTTGATGAAAACGATGTTGGAAAACGCTTAGATTTACTTGTTTTGGAATTTTTTTCGGAAATTTCACGTTCAAAAGTCCAAAATGCGATAAAAACTGGTGAAATTACGGTGAATTCTTCCGTAAAAAAGCCTTCTTACGCTCTAAAAGAGGGTGATAAGGTTGAAGTGAATTTGAAAGAAAATGAGCCTGTAAAAATTTTGCCCAAGGATATTCCGCTCGAAATTGTCTACGAGGATGACAATATGGCAGTTGTGAATAAGCCGTCCGGCATGTTGACACACCCGACAACGCTTGAAACCGAACATACGCTTGTTAACGCTCTGCTTTATCACTTTGGTGAAAATCTTTCGGAGGTGAACGGTGAATTTCGCCGTGGAATTCTGCACAGATTGGACAGAAACACTTCTGGCTTGTTGATGGTTGCAAAAAACGACAAAGCACACGAATTTTTGGCAGAGCAGATTAAAAATCACACGATTACAAAAAAGTATCGTGCTGTTTTGAAGGGAAATTATCCGAAAGACGTGGACGTAATTGAACTGCCGATAGGCAGAAACCCTAATCACCCGCACAAGATGATGGTGCGAGAGGACGGCAAACCGAGCAAAACGATTTTAAAAGTCTTGAAACGATTTGGAGAGGCGACTTATGTCGAATTAACCCTTGTGACGGGCAGAACTCACCAGATTAGAGTTCATACCAGTTATATGAAATTTCCTGTTTACAACGATACTTTGTACGGTGCGGGGCAGGGAAAAGTTAAGACTGACGAGCAAGTGTTACAATCGTACTATTTAAGGTTTACAAAACCGTTTTCTGATGAGATAATCGAGTTAGAGATAGAACCTGACGAAAAGGTGACAAAGGTTCTGAATTATTTTGAAAGCAGGGCAAAATGAACAAATT
>ONYB01000162.1 GCA_900321895.1 uncultured Brachyspira sp. | reverse complement strand
CTTCTTCCAATCTGTAATGTTGTCTGTATTTTGTCAATCCCATATAAGTTGCGATTGCCAGTGCGGTAGATACTCCGAATTTTATTAGTGAAAGGTTTTTAACCAAATTAGGTTTTGATAAAGCATTTTCAACATTCTTTTTTAAATTTTCCGGAGTCTTTTCCAATAATAATTTAGCAAACTCTTCGGCTTGTTTTTTCTCTTCCGCCGTTCCTTTTTTGAGTTTGTTAATATAGTTGATGTTTCTCGGGTCAAATTTAGGGTCAATTCCTGCAAGTTTGTATAATGATACGTTGGCTATTCCTTTATAAAACGGAATTCCTCCGAGCCAAATTGCTTGAGTTCCGAATTCATCAATAAATCTGTCTTTACTCTCTACGTCTTTTCCCGTAACGTAAGATCCTGCCGTAATCCCGACACTGTTTGCAACATCCTTAATTGCAAGGGGTAATAGGGAAGAATTGCTTCCCAATTTTGAATACATATAACTTGTTACTGCTGATAGCATTTTTGATTTTTCTCCTATGGATTGCTTTTTTGTGCAATCCGCTCAACTTGTGTACTACAAGCCCCAAATTAAATTCATTAATTTGACGAGTGGGGCATTCGCCTTTATTAAAGTTGAGCTTCGTCGTGATTTTTTCTGCATTTTTAACCTTTCACTTTATTTCTAACGTTCCTGAATTTTTTTATTGCCTTTTTTGGTTGTATTTTTTACGTTTTTTAACAAAAAAATAAGACCTTTTTTTCAAAAGGCCTTGTTTATGATTTATTTCACACGACAAAAGTAAGTGTCTTATTATATAAACAAGCCCTTTAAATTACTTACTCTACGTCGGTATTGAATTCTGTTAATCATCGTGAGCTTATTATAATATCAAAAAAAATATCTGTAAACCCTTGTTTGCAAAAAACTTCATCTTTTGTTAAAATTCCCTTGTAGGAGAGGGTTATGCTTTTATTTTTAATATCAATATTCTTGGTTTTTGCGACAAGCTTTTTCTTTTCGTCAATTTTAGAGGAAAAAAGTTTTGTAAAATTTTTGATATATTTTTTATTAATTTCTTTTGCAAATATAGTTTTGATGTTTGAGATTCTGTCACTTTTTAGTGCGATTTCAATAATCGGAGTCCTTTGTTTCAACTTCCTGTTTGCAACTGTTGCATTAATCTTGTGGCGAAAGTTCGGAAAACCTCTGCCAAAGTTTGATTTTTGCGGATTTTTCAAAAGATTGTATGTCGCTTTGAAAAGTGATAAATATCTTGCGGTATTGGGCTTAGGTACGATGTTTATGGCAGTCGTATCATTATGGTTAATTTCGTTTATGCCGGTTGTTAATCCGGATGCGGAATCGTATCATGTTTTGAGAAGTTTGTTGTGGGTTTTTGATGGGAAAATTTCGCATATGCAAATTGCTGATGCGAGAAATCTTGTAATGCCAATAAATTCAGAAATCCTCTATGCGTGGGTGCTTTTGTTTGTGAAAAAGCCGTTGTTGTTCGGAATTTTTTCATTTTGCGGATATGTTTTGTCGATTACGTCGTTGTGGAAAATTCTTTCATTTATCGGTGTTGGCTTTAGAAGAAGGCTGTGGACAATATTTTTGGTGTCCTCATTCGCGTCTGTAATTATGCAAATTTCATCGACGGAAACCGATATAATTGTTGCGGGGCTTGTGCTTTCTTCGATATATTTATTTTGGGATAGTTTGAAAAACGAAAAAATCCGTACAATAGTGATGTCCTCATTGGCTTATGCACTTGCTGTCGGGGTGAAAACTCCTTCAATAATGCTGATTCCTTCCGTCGGGTTGTGGATGCTTGGAATGAGTATATTTTATAAAAAGAAAAATTTTTATAAACCTGTTGCGATATTTTGTGTGGCATTTACGGCCTTGTTTTTGATTTTTTCTTCTTATAATTATATATTAAATTATATTGATTTTGGTGATATTGCGGGCTCAAGGTCATTTTTGTCAATTCACAAAAACTTTGGCGGAATTACTGCAGCGTGTGCGAATTTTATCAAATATATATTTATGTTCTTTGATTTTACGGGGTTTGCACTCCAATCGACATTGGGTACATTAGTAACTCATTTGAGAGATAGTATTTTGATATTATTCGGTTTGGAACAAGTTTCGGAGGGCTTTTTCTCAACCTCAACGGCTCAAATTAATTCGGGTTTGTTGGAACCTCTTATGGGGCTGGGAGTGTTGGGCTTTTTGGTATATTTACCTTGCCTTTTTGTCGCTTTTATCAGACCGATTTTTACAAAGAAGAAACGTGATATTTTAATAATGTCGTTTGCTTTAATTTTTGTTGGCGGAATTGCCGTAATGTCATATTCGATTGCTTTTATGACTTTTAATGTAAGATTTTTTACTTCTTTTTGTGTGGTAGCTTCGCCGGTTTTGGTATATTCCTACTGTAGAAAGGGAAATTTCGTTAAATTCATAATAACATTTTTTGCGATGTTTTATTTGTTGTTTTTATCAACTCATCTTTGGTCAAGACCTGCGTTGCTGATTTCGAGGTATTTCCGGCATGGGGCGACAATTTCAGAGGTTAGGGAAATTGCTGCTTGCTCAAAGTTCAATAATAGAATTTCAAAACAGCCGAATGCCTTGCAAAATTCTCCTGTCGTAAATGAAATGTGTAAAATTAGGAACGAAATCCGCAAATATCCGACGGGTACGAAGGTGCTTTACTTCTCAAATATGTCGGACGCCTTGCTCGTGTTAAAGTTGATGAATTACCAAGGTTATACGGTGGATTTTGGCACAATGGAGGCATCTGATGATGTTGATTTTTCAAAATACGATGTAATTTTGACGGCGAATGACGGGGAAATTTCGACGACGGTCAATTATTTTGATAACTTGAAAAACGGGCAAAAAGAATACATCCATGATGGCATTGTTTGCTCATATTTGGACACGAAGAACAATATCTTGACGACCTCGAGCCCGATTTATCCGTATTTGGTTTCTTGTAACGTAACCTCATACTTTTTCAGAAACCACGGATTCGAGTCTGACAAATCCCTCACCCTACACAAACTCGTCGAAGGCGAAAATTTTACAATGGTGTATAAATTTTATCGTAAGTAAATAG
>ONYB01000113.1 GCA_900321895.1 uncultured Brachyspira sp. | reverse complement strand
TTTTAGAAAATCCTGATTTTATGGAATAAGTCAAAATCAAAACTATCGCATAATAAATCAAAATTTGTAAAATGCTCGGGTGAGTCGTTGTTAAAAGTGACAACGGTAATGTAGAAAAGAAATTTGAAATAAAAACTAAAATATCTAAGAGAAATTTAAGGAAGAAGTCAAAAATTTGGCATATAAAATTCGCAATCGGCTGAAATATCGCAAGAACAGAGCTAACAAAACCGCCAAAACTTATCACACTCAAAAACGGCATAATCGAAATGTTTGCAAATACCGAATAGAGGGAAAAAGTATTAAAATAAAACATCTGAATAGGAGCAACCCAGATTTGAGCAATAATCGGAATTAACACCGCCCCGCTCAACCACTCGGGAATTTTTGTGTCCTTCAATCTTGCAAACACGACATTTGCAGTTGTCAAAAGTCCGAATGTTACAAGAAAAGAGAGCTGAAATCCGACGTCATTAATATATGCCGGATTGTAAATCAACATTAATGTCGCGACCAATGCTAAAAGTGCGACACTGTGTGCGTCACGGTCAATGAGTTTTCCGACAAGAATAAATAAAAGCATTAATGCTGCTCTGATAACAGAAGGGCCGAGTCCTGTCATAAGAGTGTATAAAATTATGACAGCCATTCCGCTTATGACTGTTAGTTTGTACGGAACTTTTAACCTTCGCAGTATAAAATACCAAAATCCGTAAATAAAGGCGACATTCATGCCGGAAGCCGCTAATATATGCAATAATCCTGAATTTACAAAAGACGATTTAATATAATCGGGTGGGGCAACTGCATCATCTCCAAATACAATTCCTCCAAGGATTTCCAGATTAGGGCTTTTTAGAAATTGAGAATGGGTTTTTATAATTCTGTTGCGAACATTATTTAATTCTTGCAGGAATTTCCATTTAGGTGAAAGTTTTGTATTAATCTCGACGCAATCAGTTTTGTCTGCGTAAAATACCGTGTAAGTTTTAAAATTCCTCAAATATTTTCCGTAATCAAATTGGGACGGATTACTTGCCCTGAAAGGAGTTCTGAGTTTACCTTTAATTTCGTACGTGTCGCCGATGTTGAAGTTTTCAAAATTTTTCTCTGCTTCATCCGTTAAAGTTACTAAGGTTTTTCCGCTCACGCTATCGTTTCCCAATTTTGTGACATCAAAGAAAAATTTAATTTTTTCAGGAGAATTTCCTGTTGGTATTGTTACTATTTGACCTGTAATTACGGTATCTTGCGGAGTCTTTTCCAAAAGTATATCTGAGTTTTTTATTCTGCAATACGAATTGAAAAATCCGAAATAAAAAACGAATATCCAAAAAAGGATGTATTTGTAAGATATATACCGCTTTAGCAGAACAAAAATCTCCGCAAGAGTAATGATTGCAGCACAAATAATTCCGCAGTTGTTAAAATATGACATTATCCCCAGCATGAAAACAAGAGCGGTTATAAACATTATTGCGTTTTTATTTTGCAAATAGTTTATTATATTTTCTCTCATGCAAAAATTTTACCACGAAATTATACTTACTTGAATATCAAAGAGTTCTTCTTATTTTTGTCAGATGGTACAAGAAGCGGTTGAGTTGCTTGAGGTTGTGGTTGATTATATAGCTTTGGCTGAGTTGAGCTTATGTTTTGTGAAGATTTGAAAGCTCGTGTCGCAATGGCTGTAATATATTTGTCATCAAGGTGTGCAAAGTCAAAAAGAATTACTCCGTTGATGTCAAGCTTTCTGGTTTCGTGAATTTCTCTTATTAAATCTTCTTCACTACCGCCCATAAAGGTTACAAACAAACCTGCAAAAAGGTCTGTGTCAGCTGCCTTGTGCGACATAACCTCTGTCAACATAGAATTCAAGGTATTTGAGTTACAAGTCAAAAACAGAGGTGTAAAACCTTTTATATAATTGTTTTCAGACCATGCTTGCCAATCTTGTTGCTTGAGCGAAAGTGCAGCCTGTCTGTCAGGGAAAATTACTGCACTCAAGTAAACATTTTTGGATGAACATAATTTGCTGATTTTTGCAACAAAATCAGTAACCTTTTGACGTTTGTACAAATTCCACTGATACCAAAGAGGGTCGTTTGTCTTTATCTGTGCTGGGTCTTTGCCATACTTGTTGTAAAAATCATTTCTTGCGAATTCCGTAAATCCCCAACTGCTTGAGAAGGAGGTCGAAATTGCATGCGGATATCTGATGTAATCAAGATTTATACCGTCAGGTTTGTAGGTGGTGATAATTTCAGACAACAAATCATACAAAAAGTCTTGTACATCAGGATTTGCAGGATCTATAAAGTACCCGTTATGTTCTGATGCAGACGGTGTAGGGTTTGCAGATTCAAACTTTCCGCCGGTTTTGTTGCCCCATTCCGGTTTTACTGCCAAAATATTTTCAGGGTTTGAATTAGGGCTCTGATTGCCAACGTAGAAGGTTTCAAACCAAATGTGAACTTTTATATTGTTTTTGTGTGCCTCTCTTATCCAAACGGCAAGCGGGTCAAAGCCTGCAAATTTTTCGTTTTGAGAAATAAATCCGTATTTTTCCATTGTTTTGCTCGGAAAAATCGTACGTCCGTGGAAGTAGGTTTCAATAAAGACGTTATCAATTCCGGATTTTTTGAGTTTAATAATTGAGTTTATAATAGCTTGTTCGCTGGTTTCTGTAGGTCTTAACCAAACCCCTTTGAATTCACTCTTTTTATAAGGTAAAACGCTTTTCAACGCAGTGTTTGCGGATTGAATTGCCATTTGTGAATATTTTTGAGCCTCTTCAGGGTGTCTGTCTACCCGTTTGAGGTAGTTTTCGGCAGTTTGAATATATCCGAGCGGAGTTTCCCAATCGTAGGTGGGGTTTCTGTAGCGGTAGTAGCTAATCATGTTTTTAGCCTCGTCAATTTTACTGCGAGCCTCAAAAACAAGACTGTCCGAGGTGGTATAAGTTGTCACAACACCGCTTGTTTCATCATAATAAATCTTTGTCCCGACCGTAATATTTGAGGTAATCCACTGCTTGCCGAGCCCATGTCCGCTGATAACAGCACCGTTTTCCGGAATAAAAGAATCCGCCCCGCTCAAATCGGTAACAGTATTGCCGACAATAATTGCTTCTGTTCCGAATTCGTTTGTATGAGTGCGTTCTCCGTAATCTCTCGTATAAATTACCAGTTGGTTAGCTCCTCTTGCTCCCGGGAAATAACTTCCCGCTTTGTTTGAGGCAGGTGTCGGGTTTACTGCGTCAACAACTCTTTTTGATTGACCAAAAAGAATTTCGCCACGCTTTAGCATATACGGTTCGAGCATATTGTCCGCATTATAAGCACATGCCTTCAACTGTCCCGAAATCATTATCAAAAAGGCAAATATTGCCACAAATATATTTTTAATTTTCATTTATCTACTCCCTAATATCTTTATAATACTCCGAACTTTCGTAATTTGCATTATCAATATTTTTTATTTTTGTATATAAAGCTCTTTTTTGCGGATTAATTTTAACGGCTTTTTGGTAAAAAATCTTTGCATTCTTCAAATCCGCCAATTTTTCATAAGTCATGCCAAGTCTGCAAACAGTGTTAAAATCGTTTGAATTCCCGTTTTTATAAGAAATCAGGTAATGTTTCAATGCCTTTTGAAGTTTGCCCCTCTTGAAATAATATTCTCCGTAAAAATAATTTGCTCGAGCGTTGTTCGGCTCAATATTTGTGGCATGAATAAAATAATTGCTCGCAAGTTTGTCTTGCCCGAGCATGTCATAAACCCTTGCAATCTGAACCATTGCAAACATATTGCGAGGTTCAGTCTTCAACATTAGGGAATACTCTCCGATAGCACTATTAAAAGCCTGTTCTCTCTCAAACTTACGCCTTGCGTTAATTCCCTGATTGAAATAATTGTTGCCCGAGGTCTTTAGTTTGTTCAAATCCAATGAAGAATAGTTAAAACGATTTGCCTCGTAGTCCAAACCGCCCCTTCCTTCAATAGAAAAAGACGGATTTAAAAAAGAGGTGAAAATTAATATTAAAACAGTTAAGAAAACCGTTAATTTTATACGATTACAAATCACTAAAACCAGGTTGTTGAGGCATATCTCTTACAAAGAACTTGTTGTCATCCCAACCCGGATCAACGTATTTGAACACGGTGTCAACAACTTCGCCGGCTTTTGTAGTTTTTTGTTTCTTCTGATGCACTGGAACGCCGTTTGCATAAGCCTTGTTAAGTTGGATTAGCCTGTTTGCTTCTTCAGAATAGTGTTGATTTCTGATATAGTAAGGTTCGGTTGTAGTTTTGACATCAACACCTGCGAGTACAGGTGCCGCCGCCATTACAATCACGCCAAATAAAAATAAACTTTTTTTCATATTTTCACCTCGTTTATATAATATTATAATACTTTTTTTACATGGTTTCAATAGTATTATAAATTCTTTACACAAAATGAAAATGGATTATTTGTATGATTTTCTTATAATTTCTTCCAACTTTTGTAGCAATTCGCTTTCCGGAACTTTTGCGACGATTTCACCTTTTTTGAAGATTAAGCCTTCGTTTACACCGCCTGCAATACCAAAATCGGCATGCTTTGCTTCTCCGGGGCCGTTTACGGCACAGCCCATTGTTGCGATTGTAATCGGATAAGGTAAATCTTTAAATCTTTCTTCTACCCGTTTTGCGAGTGAAATCAAGTCAATTTGAGTTCTGCCGCAAGTGGGGCATGAAACGAAGTTTACTCCACGTTCTCTCAACCCCAAACATTTTAAAATATCATAACCTGCCGTAACTTCTTCTGTCGGATTTTCAGTCAAAGAAACTCTTATCGTATCGCCTATACCTTCTGCAAGAAGAGTTCCGAGCCCTGCTGCGGACTTAATCAATCCGCCACGCAAAGTTCCTGCTTCTGTTACACCGAGGTGGAGCGGGTACGGAATTTTTTCTGCAATAGAACGATAAGCCTCAATCGTTGTCATTACATCCGACGATTTCAGCGAAACTTTTATTAAATCAAAATCCAAATCTTCTAAAATTTTAATATGACCTAAAGCACTTTTTACCATTTTTTCTGAAAGCGGAATGTTTTCATTTTGCAAATCTTTCTCCAAAGAACCTGCGTTTACGCCTATTCTAATCGGAATTTGCTGTTGTTTTGCAAGTTTTACGACAGCCTCAACATTTTCTCTTTTGCCGATATTACCGGGGTTTAGACGAAGTGCGTCAATCCCGTTATTTATACATTTAATGGCAAGTTTGTAGTCAAAATGAATATCAGCAACGAGCGGAACTGTCGATTTTTTCACGATTTCTTTAATCGCATCGGCAGCCTCGTTGTTCAAAACCGCAAGTCTTACGATTTCACAACCCTTTGCCTCAAGTTCTTTGATTTGACGGCAAGTTGCCTCAATATCTCTTGTATCAGTGTTACACATTGACTGAACACTGACAGGGTTTCCGTTTCCTATTTTTACATCACCTATTGTGATTTCTTTTGAAATTCTTCTTTTTATCATATAATCATGGTATCACAAATAAAAAAAAGGAGAGCAAAAAGATGAAAGTTGCTGTTATATCGGATATTCACGGAAATTACCAAGCACTTGAGAGCGTTTTGGAGGATATTGAAAAAGAAAAATGCGAAAAAATATTATGCCTCGGCGACTTGGCAATGGCAGGACCTCAACCTGATGTCGTTGTAAGTTATATTATGGATTACACATTCGACAAATGGGAAATTATTCAGGGCAACACCGATAAAATGATCGGAACATGTACGACAGAAATGTACGATGCACTTTCTAAAAAATTTCCTGTTATGGCAAATGCTCTCATTGATGACAGAGATATTTTGACCCCTGAACAGAGATATTATTTGAGAACTTTGCCACCACGAAAAGAATTGTTTTTGGGCGGAGTTTCAATTCTTATGGTTCACGGGTCGCCAAGACGCCAGAACGAGGATATTTTGCCGAATATGAAATTGTCCGAAGTTCAGGAAATGTGTGAAGGCGAAATCTCAGATTTGATTTTGTGCGGTCACACCCATATTCCTTGCGGATATCAGCTTTTGACAAAACAAACCGTTGTAAATGTAGGCAGTGTCGGCAGACCGATGACGGGCGTTCCTAAAGCTAACTATGCGGTATTTGATTTTAAAGACGGTGCGTTTACTGTTGAGCACAAAGCCGTAGACTACGACTATGAAACAGCCGCAATGCTTATGCAAAACCGTGGGTTTGAAGGGTGCGAAACGATTGCAAACCAACTTATCCACCCGACTGTCCGCCATTTTTAAAAAGTTTTGATTTTCAAAATGTTTGTGATAATGTAATTGAGAACCGGATTTATAATTATGGATATTAATAAAGAAAAATTAGTTTCTTATATAAAAAAATTAGTAGAGCCGAAAATTCTTGTAGTCGGCGATTTGGCTATGGATGAAATGATCTACGGAGATGCTGAAAGAATTTCAAGAGAAGCTCCCGTCCTCATCCTACAGCATACTTATACAAAATTAATCTTGGGTGGTGCGTCTAACGCTGCTCACAACGTTTCTACACTAAACGGGCAACAAGTTGGTGTTATCGGGGTTATGGGCGAAGATTATCAGGCAGGACAACTTATTGAAACTTTTAAATCGGCAGGAATTGATACCAGATATGTGGTCAGAGATAAATCTCGTAAGACTACTACAAAAACTCGTATTTCAGGCTCAATTTCAACATCGATTACGCAGCAGATAGTCAGAATTGACAGGCAAACAAATGCTCCGATTTCTGAAAAAACGGAAGAAAAAGTTTTGAGAAATATCGAGAAGGTAATGCCTCATTACGATGCGGTTATTCTTTCGGATTATCATATCGGAACTTTGACTCCAAAAATTATAAAAACTACAACTGAATTGGCAAATAAATTGGGAAAAGTAATAGTAGTTGACGCACAAAAAAATCTTTCGGATTACAAAAATGTCACATCAATGACCCCGAATTTGCCTGATACTCAAAAGTCTGTAGGATTTGATGTTGTAGATGAAAAAACTTTGCAAAGAGCCGGTGACAAGTTGTTATTTGACACCGATGCAAAATTCATTTTGATTACTTGCGGTTCTGATGGCATGTTCGTTGCAGAACCAAACAAAAAATATACAAAAATCCCTGTATTCAACAAATCTGAAGTATTTGATGTTACAGGTGCCGGAGATACCGTTACTGCGGTTTATACCCTAGCTTTGGCAGCGGGTGCGGATGCTGTTTATGCGGCTATCATCGGTAATGTTGCGGCAAGTCTTGTCGTCAGACAATACGGCTGTGCTACAACCACTATTGATGAGCTTCTTTCCGCTGTGGAAAAGCTCTAAGATAAGGAGATGTTATGAGTATTTTTAAAAATTTAAAATCTGTTGATTTGATTATTACTTTAGGTATTGTGATTGCTTTGATTGTCGGATTTGTCACATTTAAAAATTTCCGTCAAACTGCGGATAAACAAATTGAGGCAACTTCGCAGATTTCTTTTGATGTTTATATCAGAGGGATTACATATACCGGAAGTAAATTACCTATGGCAAATGGTGACAAAACTTTTATCAGTATAAGAAATGTCCCGTATTCCGACTTGGACATCACAAGCGTAAAATCGGACAGAAGAAAAATTGCCTTGCCGAGAATTGGTACAGGTGTTGACGCAAAAAAAAGTTTTATTCTTGTTGACGACCCAGCCTCAAACAACCTTTACGATATTACGGTAACTCTTAAGGATACCGCAAAAATCACTAAAGACGGTGCCGTTGTCGGTGGAAACAAGGTAAAAATCGGTTTGCCGATTACTCTTGAAGGTAAAGATTACAAATTCAACGGAACTGTTTCAAACATACAACTTGCACATGAAGCAGAAAATCAAATGGGAGCTGACATAAACACTACTGATGATATTCAATAATATAATTGGTTTTACCCAAAACAAATTGAACTTTATTTACAAAAACAGTACATTTTTGCAAAAAATTGATACTCTGATTTTTCTATCAATTCTCGGAGTGTTCTTGTCCTCGACGTTTTTGTCATCGGACGGAATAGGGTTTATTGCACTTATTGCACTGTTTTTGACTATTGTAAAAGTCATATTTAAAAAAGGTGAAAAGTTTGAGCCTAATTTGTTTGAAATTTTTCTCCTTATATATTTTATGATTGTAATAATAAGCCTTGCAGGCTCGACCCTTTTCGCACTGAGCTTTAAGGGATTTATGAAAACCGTAACATATCTCGGGTTTTACGTTTCAGTTGTTCATTTTTTGAAGGACAACAAGGACAAAATTCCTTATATTTTGGCGGTAATCGGGCTTTGTGTCGGCTTTGAGGGGATTGTCGGGTTTTTGCAAAACTTTGCACAAGTTGAAGAAATTTCCACTTGGCAGGATGTTTCAAACCTGAACCCTGAAGAAGTCATGACAAGAGTTTACGGAACATTGAAACCGCTTAATCCGAACCTTCTCGGAGGTTATTTTGTCGCGGGAATTCCGTCACTTTTCGGGCTTTCGGCATTGTATATGTATTTAAAGAAAATTCCGGCGGCGATTGTGTCCGGCATTGTTCTTTTAATCTCGGTTGCAGCACTGTTTTTGACCGGTTGCAGAGGCTCATACATAGGTTGTATGGCAATTTTTGCAGGCGTATTTTTGATTTCCGCAAAGTTTTTCTGGAATACTTACAAAAAAATCTACCTTTCCTTTATTGGCGGAGTTGTTGCTTTGGCATCGGCTGCAATGCTTGCAATGAGTTCTTTGAGAGCAAGGGTCTTTTCAATATTTGCAATGCGACAAGATTCTTCAAACTCTTTCAGGTTTAATGTTTACCAATCTTCCTTGCAGATGTTCAAGGACAACTGGTTGCTCGGTATTGGCGTAGGAAATAAAAACTTTAGAGAAATCTATGGTTTGTATATGAGAACAGGGTTTGACGCTTTGAGTGCTTACAACATCTTTCTTGAAACAGCGGTTGAGAGCGGGATTTTCGCACTTATCGCCTTCTTGATTTTCCTTGTAATCCTCGTAAAAGACGCTGTTAAGTACATTTTTACCTCAAGCGACACAAAGAATATTATCTATGTTTCTGCTGCCGTAATTTCAATTATTGCGACAAT